>ASZJ01000098.1 GCA_000416275.1 Osedax symbiont Rs1 | reverse complement strand
CAGTGGTCAATTTTTTTACACAAGTCATGCAAATGGATAATTTTACTCTACGGCAAGAAGGCCTAGAGTAACGGGAGGAGTTCATTTTAGCTAATGAAATGAACTCCGAAACTTGAGTTATAAATGAATATCGACTGCAAAACCATAAAACGACTGTTTCAGTACACAGCTAACTGAAAATATTGATTAATCAAATAACCATTTGACTCAAGGTTACTATTACCTTATTACTACTCTCCTGTCGTGTTATCAAACTTCTCTTGGGTATTAATATGTTAAATGATGATCAGCTAAATAGTTATCATAAGCACGGTTATTGTGTGATTGAAAATTTTAAAAATTTAGCCCAGTGCCAACTATTACAACAGAGAGCGAAGCAAATCGTCAATCAATTTTCAGCCGCCGATATCTCAATTTTCAGCACCCGTGAACAACAGCGTAATGCCGATGATTATTTTTTAAGCTCGGGAGACAAGATTCGCTGTTTTTTCGAAGAGGAAGCCATTGATGAGAAAGGCAACATCACCGTCGATAAAGACCTCGCCATTAACAAACTCGGTCATGCGATGCACCAATACGATGCTACTTTTCGACATTTCAGTACCGACCAGAAGATCCAAAAAATTTGTCGACAAATAGGCTTTAAGGATCCTCGATTACTACAGAGCATGTATATTTTTAAACAGCCCCGAATTGGAGGGGTTGTCGATATTCATCAAGACTCTACCTTCCTCTATACCGAACCGATGAGCGTTGTTGGTTTTTGGTTTGCCCTAGAAGATGCGACACTAGAAAATGGCTGTTTATGGGGCATGCCTGGCGGCCAGAAAACCCCACTTGAAAAAATTATGAAACGTAAAAAAAATGGTCTGGGGATAAAGTTTCAACAGCTTGCTGACAATCAATACCAAGAGCAAGACTTTGTACCTCTTCCAGTAAAGGCTGGTACTTTAATTATGTTTGATGGTCGATTTCCACACTTTTCAAAAGCCAACAGATCAGCTAAAACCCGGCACGCTTACACCTTGCATATTATTGAAGGACAAGCCCAGTACCCGGAGTACAATTGGCTGCAGCGTGAAGATAAGCAAGAATTTCCTAGCTTCGAACAACTATTGGCGATGGATGCTCTGTAAAAACTGATTAAATCAAGCGAGACTAAGCTCTAAGAACCTGACCAGAAACAGACTAATCTACGGCGACCAAGCCTGTTCGGCTCAGCTCCTTAGCTAAATTTCATCGTCTTAGAAGTAACTTTATGTCCTTAACTTTGATTTACCTTTTTGTACCTACTTTCTTTTTCGTCTCTATCACTCCTGGTATGTGCATGTTATTAGCACTTACTTTGGGGATGTCGGTCGGGATAAAAAAAGCCATGTTTATGATGTGCGGAGAATTATTAGGCGTTGCTCTGGTCGCCTGCGCAGCAGCATTAGGAGTCGCTGCACTGCTGTTAAAACTCCCTGAGGCATTTATCGTTTTAAAACTACTCGGAGGCGCCTACTTAGTGTGGCTAGGTTATCAAATGTGCCGTTCAAGAGGTAAACTAGTACTCGATGATGGATCTGGCTCCGCACCGCAAAAAGCTGGATTACAGCTGGCGTTCAATGGCTTTGTCACCGCCATTGCCAATCCTAAAGCTTGGGCTTTTTTTATCACCTTACTACCCTCTTTCCTAGTCGCCGATCAACCGCTAGCACCACAGCTAAGTGTAATGATTGCTATCATTTTGCTGTTGGAGTTCTGCTCGATGATGCTGTATGCATCTGGCGGGAAAGCACTCCGCCACCTGCTGATGAACAAACACAATGTTAAATTATTAAATCGTATTTCTGGGACTTTAATAATTTTGGTCGGTTGCTGGCTAGCTTTTTCCTGAGCCTGTGGGTTCAGAGTCAATACAAGGTGTCATATACCTGAATCAGTGACTTCACTGCACCACATAGCGCAAGCTCTTGATTCTACATTAGTGAGAAAAATTATTTATGGTTTTTCTCATTCACCTACACTGACAGTTCTGCTAATCTATAGGCTGTGGTGCCAAAGGAGTTATTCAGCAATATCCTTTACTAGACAATCATCAAATCAGTTTAGTTTTTAATCGATTTCAGCATGCTGAAAGGTACTAGAAGGTTAAATGGGAAGTGAGACTATCGATTTTTCGATGTTGCCTTCGCTGCCCCCGCAACGGTATGGTTCGCCTAGTAATAAGATCAACCATTACATTAGGTATTTAGAACACGAGCCCGGAACCAGCCACAGCCTGTATTTTGTAAAATAGCAAATTTTAACCTAACTACTGTCTGTACACGGGGATGTGTACTGGAGAAAATCATGCAAAATGTTCAATCATCTACCACCCATCAAACAGCAAGCTTTGCTGTTTCAAACACTCAGCAAATCCTAGTTGCACTTGGAATAGGTGTTGCTTTGGTTCTATTTATCGGTTTCGCTCCCATGGAACTTGTGCACAATGCCGCTCATGATGCCCGTCACGCCTTTGCGTTTCCCTGTCATTAAGATTTAACTCATCTACCGCGGTCTTCTATTAACCTGAATCGGTGACTTCACTGCACCACATAGCGTAAGCTCTTGATTCACTTTGAAGTCACGGATTCAAGATTAAGTTAAGCTTTACAGAAAACCTACAGCAGGCAAAACTCGCTCAAGAATCCTCATTATTGAGTGACTTTTAGACGTCTAAATTTTAAGTATTGATGATCAATCTAATTATTTCCATGGGATAACACAATGACTTTGCGCAATCTAATATTATCGGCTTTGATGGTCGGTATCATTTCAGGCCTCAGCTACGGGCTTTTTCAACAACTACAAATCAATCCGATCATCTATGCCGCTGAAGCTTATGAGATGGCAGAACCGACTGTCGATCATCATGGCGAGGCCGTTGTCGATCCTCATCATCCGGCAGTAACCACAGGTCACGCACATGGTGAGGCATGGTCTCCAGAAGATGGTATGCCTCGTATCATTTCCACCTTAGCTGCAAATATTACGATTGCCTTCGCCCTCGCGCTGATAATGATTTCTTTAATGGCCCTACACAATCAAAAATCAGCCAAACCTAAATTGAATGCCGTGCGTGGGGTTGCCTGGGGAATGGTGGCTATGTTTTGCATATTTATCGCTCCGGCGCTGCTCGGGTTGCACCCAGAAGTACCTGGCACCAATGCTGCTGAGCTTGAAGACCGTCAAATTTGGTGGCTTTTCTGTGCTATTTCCAGTGCGATAGGTATCGCTATTCTCTATTATGCAGCTAACAATTTTAAGCTTGCAGGTATCCTTCTCATCGCCTTGCCACATCTTATTGGCGCACCTTTAGCTAGCGAACCCGGCTTTGCCAACTCTGATCCGGTGGCTATTCAGCGGCTGTTAGAATTGAGCAGTGAGTTTTATCTGATGACCGCTATCGGCATGCTGATCTTATTTATGATGATGGGCGCACTGTCCGGCTTTAGTCTAAAAATATTTTTTTCACAGCCAGTTTAATCAACAAATTAAATGTACTACAGGGAAGCTAAATATTGATTTTACATTCGAATTTTAACAGCTCAGCTGCGGACATAGTCTAAGGACATGCTTGTTATCGGCTCTGTGAAATCAATAGTTTTAGCAAAGTACAGCCTTAAAACCGCCAGTTTTTCTGCCATTTCATGTTAAATGCAGAGCAGATCACTGAACTTTTTCTGCTATTTTCAAAAAGTGATCCAGAGCTGATCCAACAGTTGCGAAAGCACTCTGCTCCAGCGGTTGTCAATCGACAATGGCAGTTCACTCTACCTGAGTTGTATGCATTTACACTGGTTTTTTTTCAACTAAAAGAGCCGCCTAGCTACAAAAAATTTCGCTCTCTATTGTTTAACAGCACCATCAATAAAGATTTAGCCGTCCAAGGCTTAACGATTAGCATTTTAACTAACCATCAGCACGTCGATAAGAGCGTCTATTTTTTGGCTAAATTGGTAGTTTAGTACAGCGCTGGTTTAACATCATTATTTTTTAGCAACTCGGTAAACACGTAACATATTTATCATTTGCTGCATTTGCGTCATCATCAGTAAGTGATCTTTTTGCAATTGCTTGGCTTGTAACTTGAGCCGATTAAACTCTTGTTGAGCACGGTTTAACTCAATCGGTTTATCTGATATTTTCGCTTTATTGTCTAATTCCAAAAATTGATAGTATTGCTTTTGATGATGTTTTAAAGCGATTTGCAGAGCATTAAAAAGAGTGTGAGCTTTGACTACTTGCAAGCGTAGCGCTGAATTTTTCAGTTTCGCTAACAAGTGGGTATTGCTCCGATAGATAAGAGCGCTCTCACTATCAATAGAACAGTTGAGAAGCAGGGCTTCATTTTCGGTTATATTTTCTAATAATATGCCAATATTCTGCTGGTAACGCTCAAAATTAATTATAGATTCCAACTGTAACGCTTGTAAAAAACCGCTGATTAAACTCTCCTCTTGATCCACTTTTATTTTCAGCTGCTGCATAAAAGTCTGCTGGGAGGACTTGCTTATTGCCCGATGAAGACTCCACAAGCCAAGCAGTAAAACGATAGTAATGCCGGATAACAACCAAGTGTATTCAATAAGCGCTGAGGAGCTGTCTTCAGAGAGCCAGCGATTAATATCCATTAGGGTATTATTATAAATTTCCGTAAAATCCATAGTCTATACGCTCTTTAAAATTTAGTAACAAGCTAATCATTATATACTAGGGGTCTATCGAACTTGCCAGATCATTGCAGAAAACCGTAAAATTGTTCTGTAGCCGCCCAGCCTGCAGCACGCGCATTGGCGCGTGAAATCAGCATAGTTACGGGCAGCCAAATTATCTCAATTTTCTGCCACATAGAAAGTGGCGGAACGCTCCTGACTAACGAGCACTAGTGGCACATTATTTTAATCTTAATTCAATCACCACCGGATCGTGATCAGAGGACCTAAAAGCGTCGCGCGTGAACATCAGCGACACTTGCCGATCAGTTTTATTTTCTACGTTATAATCAATCACTCGCGGCTCATCTGCGTTTATATGCAGCACCCCAACATCTGTCACTTGCTGCGCTAAACTGGCGCTTGCCAAGGCGTGATCTAAATAGCCAAATACACCTTTGAACACGTAAGAGTAGTGATTATTTGGCGCTGCGCTAGCTAGCAAATCTTTATAGCCAGCGGTCTTTATCGCCACTATCGGATCTTCTTTTGCATAGGCATTCAAGTCGCCAATGATTAAAAAATCCGGATCACCACTGCTGGTGGGGTCAGTTGCTAAATAGCTGACTAGGGCTTTGGCAGCTTGCGTACGAATACCATTACAATTGCCTTGCCCGTCTTGTGCATCGGGATCTTGCAAATCATCGCAACTTGACCCCTTAGATTTAAAATGATTGACTGCCAGCGTAAGCTTCTGATTTGAAGTGATTTCTAAAAAAGTTTGGATCAGCGAAGGGCGATTTTTGGCATCGTTAAACCCTCTAGCTACGCTTTTCTTTAAGATCGCAAAGTCACCCACAGCCTGGGTTTTTGCAGTTTTGTAAATGAAGCCCACTTTAATTACATCAGTGCCGATAACCCCAGTATCTAAGTAACGATACTGTACTTCGCCAAGCACAGTATTTAACCCTTCGACAAGGTCGGCTAAAGACGCGTGCGAGTTATTTTCTATTTCCATTAAGCCGACTATATCAGCGTCAATATCTAACAGCGCTTGAATAATTTTACCGCGCTGTCGTTCAAACTCAGCAGCTGAATCGGCCCCACGACAACCTTGATTAGCACTGGGCCCACAAGTGTTTTTAGTGCGCCCTCGATCTAAACTAGTGAAATAGTTCAAGACATTAAACGAGGCAATTTTAAGACTCCCCTCACCCGATAAATTTAGCGTGTCAGTTCTAGGATTGCTCTTTATTACCGTAAACCCCTTGATTGGCTGTAATTGGTAGTGTCCATAGCTAAAGTTAAGTACTGCCAAGCCATCATTGTTTAATTTATTACCTAATCGCACTGTCTGTGCGGCAGTCAGAGCGATGCTCTGATCAGGGTTAGTGATCGGATAAGGATTTTTTTGACTATCATTATCATCAAGTAAAATTTGATTTAAGCTATTCTGTGCAGCGACCAGCTGAGCAAAAGTTCCCGGCCGCGCTAATTGAGTCGGCTGCCACAAGCGGCCATTGGACAGTAATAACTGTCCGAATCGCCCATAATTGTAACTTTCTGCAATCGTCAGCGGCTGCTTCAAGCTCACCTGCATCGCTGCAAATCGCTCTAAGTAGTGCACTGCATTTTCAGCGGCGGGAAAAGGCAGACTGAGCACCGCAGAGGTGACACTACGCCCCTGAGCACAGCGCTCGATCTCTGTGACATTACTAATTTGGGTAAAGCCGTTAAATTCAGTGACAGTCCCCGTCACTGCGACAACATCTCCCACTGTTAAATTTTTTACTTTAGCACCTTGATAAACAAATATACCCTCAGAAGTTAAAGCATTGCCATCTTGATCCTCATCCTCTTCTTGTAGATAGAAACCTTTTAAGCCAGCGCCTTGAAAATTTGCCACTAGCACCGCTTTTACGGTTCGATTCGTGCCTAGAAAATCTATGCCTGCCGCATTTGCAGAACCTTGAATGAGGCTGATTAATGTAGGATCAGCACTGCAGGCGGTAACTGCACTTTGATTTCTAATCATAAAGCTAACTTGAAAGTCTTCTGACAACGACTTGGCGCTAACTCCTCTGCCGGTGACTTGGTTGGCGTTGATCCGCAAATGACACGTATCACTCGGCTCAAAAGGATCTCTGGGATGCAAGGTATACAAAGTGGGGCCACCTGATAATGAGCCTTTCAAGATGCCCGCTTGTTGACAATTCAGCGAATACCAATTTTCAGCCAAATTAACCGGAGTACTAAAGCGCACCTTAATACTGGCATCTAGGGCTACATCGGTAGCATTGTTATTTGGAGAAACACTGTTCACTTGCGGCGTTAAGCTTAGCCTTGAAAAATTTTGATCGGAATTACAGTACCCTAGACTAGCAAGGGAAGATTTACTCCAAGTAAAATCTGCAGCGACAGTCCCAGTACCTTTTAATTGTAAAGACTCACCTATTTGCGATACGCTCGTTTCCCGCTGACCAATATCAATACTCTTCAGCCCTTTAGCTGGGCCTGCAGTCGCTGTAATAACACCTTCGTAGCTGAGAAACTGTACCACTTGCTTACCATTAACCAAAGCCAGCCCGTCAGGAGCTCCATTTTGCAGACCATTTTCAACAATGCCAGGCACCGCCACTGTCCCATAGCCAGCACACTGATCTGCTACCATCAGTCCATGTAAACGCAGAGTTTTATAATCGACTCCACTGCGACCGTTATATAACACCACTGACCAGTCATTAAGGTCTGTACCTGATGGAGCGGCAATTTCAATAGCCTCGCCTACATCTATTGCCGCGTTATCGTAGTGTAGTTCATTGATAAAAACTGACGTCGCAGCAGTTTGTGTAGCAAAGAGAGCAACCATCAAAAAAGCACTATAATGCATGTAACAATTACTTTTTGAGCACTGCTTAATAGCAGTTGGAGGCTTAGTTAGAATGCCTCCGAAAAGGTTGTCTTTATGGGTCATTGCAAACACTCCCTGTATTTTAAGATAGTAAATTGAGCAACCACTCTAGCCCTCAATATTTTCTAGACGATGATTTGAAGCTAGCAAAATCAATCTTAAAGAGCAAAGCTTTAATTAATGCCGGATAAAATAATGGCGTAAAAAAACCTTTGCTCAAATCGCTGGCTAGCCAGTGATTCAAGCAAAGGTTAAAAAATTGATCTTTAAAAATGAAAGGTGCTTAGATTTTATTCTCCATCATAAACTTCCTGACCTTTGTTTTGCCCTAGTTTTGATCTAATTAGATTGAGTAGCGGCTGACCAAATAGTGCCAACATTGCCAATGCCATAATAGCTGCAGTTAACGGCCGCTCCCACAAGAAGCTCATACTATCATCGTGAATCAATAGTGCACGACGTAAATTGTCTTCCAGCATGCCACCTAAAATAAAACCAAGTAACATCGGTGCTAGCGGAAAATCTAACAGCTTTAAGCCAATTGCCGCCATACAGATAATGATCATCACTTGTATATCGAAAGCATTAAAAGAGACCAAATAGACCCCGGTAAGAGAGAAAAACAAAATCAGCGGAATTAAGATTGTTCTCGGTATCTCCAGCAATTTTGCAATGTATGGAATTAAAGGTAAATTTAGTATAAGTAAGACGATATTACCTAAGTACATTGAAACAATAACTGACCAAAAGACATCTGGATGATCTACAAATAACTGCGGACCAGGTTGAATACCGTAAGCAATTAACGCTCCAAGCATCACCGCTGTAGTACCAGAACCTGGAATACCCAAAGTTAAGAGCGGCACAAAAGACCCGGTAGATGCAGCGTTATTAGCTGATTCAGGAGCAGCCAAGCCTTTTAATGAGCCTTTGCCAAACTTCTCTTTATCTTCTTTACTGGCAAAATTTCGCTCAACACCGTAGGCGAGGAAGGATGCGATAGTAGCCCCGGCACCCGGTAACACTCCGACAATAAAACCTAATACTGATGAACGTATCATGGTCGGAGCAACTTCTTTAATTTCACTTTTACTGAGTTTCATACTCCCCAGAGAAGCGACATTGCTAGTTTTACTGCCCTCGGCATTAATACTGCGATCCATCACCGACATCACAACTTCAGCCAGTGCAAAGGTCGCCATGGCCAGTAATAGAAAGCTCAAACCATCGATAAATTCAATCGAGCCAAAAGTAAAGCGCTCTACTCCATTTGATCGATCGGTACCTACGGTCGATAGCATCAAGCCAAGCACGCACATAATCAATGCTTTAAGTATATTACCTTTACCGGCAAAAGCCGCTACCGCAGTCAAACCTAGCACCATTAGCGCAAAGTAATCACTGGATTGAAAACTCAATGAGACTTTTGCCAACATCGGCGCAAAAAATACTAGGAAGATCGCGCCGATAGTTCCCCCGACAAAGGAAGAGTATGCAGCGAGCGCCAAGGCTTTACCTGCATGACCTTGTTGCGCGAGAGGGTAGCCATCAAAAGCAGTCACAACCGTAGAAGCGCAGCCCGGTGCATTAATTAAAATAGAAGATGTAGATGCGCCGAATACTGCGCCGTAATAGACCCCCGCCATCAAAATAATTCCCGATGAAGGGTCTAAGCCATAAGTAATAGGGATAATCAGCGCTACTGCAGAGACAGGCCCTAAACCCGGTAACATACCAATAAATGTACCGGCAAAACAGCCGACAAACATCATTAATAAATTAAACGGCATAACAGCAGTAGTTACACCTATATAAATACCTTCCCACATCGTCTTACACTCCCATCCACTGTAACAATACGCCCGGAGCTAGATAAATATCTAACAACTGAGTTAAGCCAAACCAAAAACACAACACTAAGGGCAAAGAGCAGCAGAACAACAGAATTTTGCGACGCTCTCCCAAAATCCAATAGCCCGCTAATAAAAACAAAGTAGTGGCCACTAAAAAGCCTAACGTTTCTAAAATAACCCCGTAAGCGGACATTAGTGCCATTAATTTTACTGCGATAGCCCAATCTAAATCAGGTAGCGTTTTTTTTGTTTCGCCCCTAGATAAAATGAGCAGCGCCAGGGACAAAACACTACCTATCAATGCTAGAGCAGCAGGTAAAGTTTTTGCGGTAAACACCTCGTATTCATCGCCGGGATACATTGGAATCAATGTGATGGAAAAACCATAGCCAATTGAAAGCGCTAAGAAAATCAAACCACCAATACGGTCTTTTGCTATTGTCATATACATTTTGGATTAGCTTAATAGCTAATCTTCCTCTATGTTTATCCTGAATCTGTGATTTTAAAGTAAATATTGAGTTTTAAACGTAGGCTTTAATAAGGCGGGCAATAATGATGGATCGCAGCTGACATAGCGACTTTTCGAACCTCTATAAAATCTAAAGCGGCCACTCAATGCTGAAAATAAATTCACTGATTCAAATGTATGAAAGTCCTGACTAAGTCTCGATTAATGGTTTCCATTTAAATCGGGACTTATTGAGAACTTCCTGCAGTATAGTTAAAACCTTGAGGGAGGTAAAGTTTCTACCCCCTCAAGAAAGCAAGCATAGGTTTTAAAATCATGGTTAAAGAGTATCTAATCTCTTTTAAAAAAATTCTAAAATCTCGACATTGCTAGATATCTATTTACTTAAGAAAACCTAGCTCTTTCATCAGTGAACCAATTTGCTTTTCTTGCTCTTCTAAGAACTTGTAGAACTCATCTGAATTCTTGTATACATTAACCCAACCATTACGGCTGCGAACATTTTCCCACTCAGGAGTTTTGTACATCGCTTCTAATGTTTCATTCCACTGAGCAACTTTTTCCTTTGAAACACCAGGTGCTGCAAAGAATCCACGCCAGTTAGCGAAGACTGTGTTATTACCCATTTCTGTCATTGTTTTCACATCAGGTGCATCGGCAACACGTTCAGGAGCGGTTATTCCTAAAATACGTACCTGGCCACCTTTTGCTAGAGCTAGTGCTTCACCTAAGCCAGTAGATAGAATTTTAGCTTCTCCAGATAACAAACCGGCCATCGCCTTTCCGCCAGCATCATATGGAATGTATTTAAGAGTACGTGGATCTAACCCCTCTGCTTTGATAATAGACGCAGCGACCAAATGATCAAGTGATCCACGAGCAGATCCACCAGCAAATTTTAGCTTCTTTGGATTTTCTTTGAATAGAGCAATAGCTTGGCTCCAATCTTTTAGTGGACTGTCACTCTTAACAACTAATGCGCCATAATCTGCAATAACTCCAGCAACGGGAGTTAAATCGCGAAAGCTTTGCGGGAATACTTTAGTAATAGAGCGAACAATGATTGGCGTTGAACTAACCATCAAAGTATCTTGAGCATTCTTTGCTGTCTCTATGATGTAAGCAATAGCTTTACCGCCACCGCCACCCGACATGTTTTGGAATGAAGCTTCTGAAACTAGACCTGCTTTAGTTAAAGCTTCACCAGTACCACGAGCAGTACCATCCCAACCGCCACCGGCGCCACCTGGAATCAAAAAGTGAATTTTATCAAGCTTAGCTTCTGCTGCAGAGACAGTGAAAGAAAAACTAGAAAGTAAGCAACCTGTAATAGCTGCAGCAAGTAGAGTACGACGTTTAATTGACATTTATTTCTCCTTTATTTTCATTATGTAGAGCACAATAACCAGCACTTGTGTTGATGAACAGCTTATGGAATTAAAGGCTTTTTAGGCTATTTTGAAGATACTGTGCATAAAGTTCACGAAAGTATCAAGCCCTTTTAGTCACTCAGCAATAGATTAATGAAACACATATTTATCTGGGAAAAGCTACTCATTGATTGCAGTATAATAAGGGGAGGGGAATATCGCATAACTAAAAAAATTAGCCGAGTTGCACACTAAACAACTCAGCCATTTTAAAGTTGTCACAGAGAGACAACATTACGTTAGCAACCAATAGACGCTAGATGGAAAGATTGGTTCCTTTATTTCTATCATTTAAAAGCTTAATTCTATTCAAACGCTCCTTATCAAGAAATCTTTAACAACTCACACACTCTCCTAGTGCACGGACAAACTCATGTTTATACTTCCAAATTGTCTGTAGAAAGCCGTTAACGCAGTTCAGAATCACTCCAGTGGTAAATATATTTCAGTGATTAACTGATGTTCCGGCACTTCTGGAAAAAAATTTAAGTATTTAAAAAAACAGGGAAAATCACGTAATTTCAGTGACTCTGAATTCTGTTTCATATCACGCAACCAAGGACCATATAGATAGCAAATTTTGGCATCCATTTGCCAGTGCGGCCCACAGTGAGTAGTTTGTGCACAGCGGCCAGCGGGGATCAGCTTATTGATAACCTTATGAGAGTTTTCAGGGATACTTTTAAGTACTTCACCACCAATATCAAATCTAAATTCATCTTCAGCTGTAGTACTAGGATCGCTGTATGCAAGCCCAAAAGTAGCACTAGTTTTAACTGGTGATAGCTGGCTGGCCTTCCGCCATTCAATAAATTTTTGAATAGAATAATTTAATCCATCGACCGCACCGTGGTGCTCATAGACGGCTATTTTTGTCTCTGCAAAATCGATAACTTCAACTTTCATTGTCTGTTCAACACTCACTATTTTATATTGATATTTTTGATGCCAAGGCTTCCAGAGCGGCTGTTTTCTGAAGTCTCTCGGCGTTTGAGAAAAAGATTTTTTGAACGCTCTACTGAAAAATTCAGAACTAGCAAAGCCGGCATCAAATGCAATATTTATGATACTTTCTTCCAGGTCGAACACCAGCTGGTAGGAAGCCCGCTTTAAGCGTAATAATTGTAAGTAATTAAATAAGCTAATCCCGGTAAACTCAGTAAATTGGCGGTGAAAATGAAACTTAGAAAAACCCGCAACATCACTCAACGTCTGCAAGGTTAATACCTCATCCAAATGCTGATCTATATAGTTGAATACTTTTCCCATCATCTGTTGGTAGTTAAGTGCTCTATGAGAGGCTTTCATGCTAATTGAATCCCGTGATGGTTATTCGGTATTAGAGGGAGCTTCTTAACAAGCCCCACATTTTCCCTATTGTGCAGGCTAAGCTTCCTCTGTGCATGACCTATCTTGCTATTTTTAACAGATGGCAAGATTAATACCTGAATAAGTGACTTCAAAGTGAATACAGAGTGTAAGATATTGGTTCTACAGTAGAATTGAAAAATCTTAGCTGCAAGCTCATATGCTCCTGCA
>ASZJ01000097.1 GCA_000416275.1 Osedax symbiont Rs1 | reverse complement strand
AGTAGATTGCCCCGTGTTATTGAGAAGTTACATATGGTGCAGTGAAGTCACTGATTCAGGCTAAAACTTTCCCCCTACCAGAGGCGCACTAATCTAAGTTTAAATTTATAGTTTATGCTCAACCGTAAGTGCCTCATGGAAGTGACTATTTCAGAGTTTAGTCATTTTGGGGAGTGTTTGCAGTGATGGACGCTGTAAAAACTTTACAGTGGGCTCGGTGCGATAAAAAGGAGTGTCGCTCGTCGTTACTCTTGTATAAAATACTGCGTTGCATTAATCGTGGAGCACGACATGTCAGAAGCTTATTCCTACAGCACAACTTTTACTCTCAGCAAGGCGCATTTAAGTGAGTGCTTTGAGCAATCTGTCGCGGTAGATATCTCTATTATGGATTATAAACGAGCGATTATCTCGCTGCTGTTTGGTGCTTGCCTGCTGATCTTTAATCTAGTCAGCGAATACATTGCCTTTTTTGTGATGACACTTGGCATATTAGAAGTATTTAGTACTCACTATCGAAAAACTTGGTGGCTGTGGCGACAGATGTTTGGTAAATCCTACAAGAGCAAAGTCACTATGTTAGTCAATGGAATTGGTATTAACAATAGCTCAGAGTACGTTAATAAAACTATTCAATGGCAGAGTATTGCCGCGTTAGAAAAAACCGAGTTAGGGCTAATTATTCGCCACTCCAAAGGGGCTAATTATCTATCTAATAGCTGTCTGAACGAACCAGCTATTGAATATATCGTAAATCAAGTTGCTGTGCATGGAGAAAAACAGGTGCCGAATTCGCTGTGATAGCAGTTTTTTTTAGCTCTCCTCCAGTAGAATACTTGGTAAGGACTTGTCATTACGCGGCGTTTCCTTACATATGAGCTATTCACTAGATGCGGGACCTGTTCAGCAGTCCTTAAAAGGGAGCGCTGACTCCGCTATTTAGCCTGCTTTGATTAAAACCCTTCGGGTCAGCTAAAGCGAGCTGTATACCCAATCGCCCTACTATTGTTGGGTACCTTTTTCAACAGCCTCCTAACTGGTATGATCCTCCAAGCACTGGAGAATATCCGTGGTGTGTCGTTGCGTTTTTTCTAAATGAAACTCGATTCTCTCCGTCGAATTCGTTGCTTTTAATCTCATGCGACCTCTGCATAACGTTACGAGTGAAGGCAAGACAAGGCAAAAACCCGTGAGATAGCGGAGTCAGTGTGCCCCTCACTTTGGGTAAGTTATGCAGAGGTCTCACTCTATAATTCCCTTAGGTAATGGGTTATCTCTGATGACGTGAGGTTTGAATAAGTGAACCGACAATGCAATTTGTCCCCGCCCGATGCTCGCCTCTGGCAGCCGCTTTTATTAAGCTTTGCCGATCGTCGAATTCCTCAGCCAACTTTAGACAACTTGTTTTTGGCACTGATTTTAAAATATATTAATTTTTTATCGGCTTTCAAAGTGTAATTAACTCAGAGGCTGCGCACTATTTGAACTTATCCAAGCAGCTATTAACCGCCTAAAACATGACTCGCTAAAGAGCGTAATATTCATTCCAGCCAAGCATTGGGGTATACTTACGCGCACTGGTAACTGACCTTTATTTACTGACCTATATTCACTGATTTAATTGAGATTTTAAATGACTGGCAACTCTAAAAACAGCTCCCTTATTCAAACCTTGCAGACGGTGGTCGGCGCGAAGTTCACCTTGACCGATGCTACAAAAATGCAACCTTTCTGCAAGGGCTTTCGCTTTGGCTCCGGTGCGGCACTAGCAGTGGTCAGGCCTGCTACTTTGTATCAAATTTGGCAGTTACTTGAAGCTTGCGTGGCCGCCGATATCGCTGTCATTATGCAGGCGGCTAACACCGGTTTGACTGGCGGATCAACTCCCGACGGTAACAATTATGACCGGCCTATCGTTATCATCTCCACGATGCGAATCAGCGAGATTCAATTGATCAACAACGCCGAGCAAATTGTCGGTCTGGCAGGCAGCACTTTGTTTGGCTTAGAAGATTTACTAAAGCCGCACGGACGCGAGCCACATTCGGTGATCGGCTCTTCCTGTATCGGCGCCTCTATTGTCGGCGGTATTTGCAACAACTCTGGTGGCGCACTCGTACAACGGGGGCCAGCCTACACTGAGTTAGCTATCTACGCACAACTTGATGCGCAGGGAAAGTTATCGTTGATCAATAACTTAGGTATTGAACTAGGTGACACGCCAGAACAAATTTTGACTAACTTACAACAGCAAAATTACACCGCTAAAGATGTGGGCACGCCTACTGGGCACGCTTCTGATCAAGAATATCAGCAGCGAGTTCGAGATATAGATGCCGACACCCCGTCACGATTCAATAACGACGGCCGTCGTCTCTATGAAGCCTCAGGCAGCGCCGGTAAGCTGGCGGTATTTGCAGTGCGTATAGACACTTACCCAATACCTAAAAGACAGCAAGTATTTTACATTGGTACCAATGATGCCCAAGTACTGGCACAGATACGCCGCGACATGCTCGGCAGCTTTAAAAACTTGCCGGTCTCCGGTGAGTACCTACACCGCGACTGTTACGATGCTGCCAAAAAATACGGTAAAGACACTTTTCTGGTGATCGATAAACTCGGCTCAAAATATATCCCTAAAATGTTCGCCATAAAGCGTTATGTCGATCGCGTTGCAGCCAACTTCAAATTTTTACCGAGCAAAATCTCTGATATTGGGATGCAGTATTTAAGCTATTTATGGCCCAGCCATTTACCGAAAAGAATGGATCAATACCGAGACTTGTATCAACATCACTGGATCGTTGAAATGAGTGGCGATGGGGTTGATGAAGGCCGCGCTTATCTAGCGGAGTTCTTTGCCAAAAATGAGGGTAACTACTTCGAATGTACGCCGGAGGAAGGAGACAAAGCGATCTTACATCGCTTTGTTGCCGGCGGCGCGATTGGCCGCTACCAGGTCATGCACGCTAAAGAGCTAGGGGCGTTAATGACCATTGATGTGGCCTTTCCACGCAACGAGAAAGAGTGGTTTGAAACGCTGCCGCCAGAAATTGACGATCTGATCGCGGTTAAAATTTACTACGGGCATTTATTCTGCCACGTAATGCACCAAAACTATATTCTCAAAAAAGGCGTCGATGCCAAAGCGCTGAAGAACAAAATATTGGCGACTTTTGACGCGAGAGGCGCCGAATACCCCGCCGAGCATAATGTTGGGCACGAGTATTTTGCCAAAGATGCGTTAAAATCTTTTTACCGACGCTTAGATCCGACTAACTCTTTCAATCCTGGCATTGGCAAGACAACCAAGTGTAAGCATTGGGCTGCGGGAAAGGATTAAAAGGGATTTTCCGAAACGCATCACTTAAAGGGTGTGCAGTGCACCCTTAAATTTTGCCTGCATTTCAACCAAACTGTATTTTTAAAAAGCCCTGCCATTTGTGAACCATAGAGGTTTTAGGGATCTGAAAATATTTCGAAAAGCGGACTGTAATTGCTGGGTGACTTTTCTAGTTAAGATCATGTGTAACATGTTATGTCACTAATTTAGATAGAGTCGCTGTCAATAAAAAAATCAGACATTTAATCGTATATTAGCAGTCACTGAGCCGTAGTTGAGTCTGTCAGATTGATCCCTTAGCTGTGCTCAAACAATGCACTCAAACTTTTTATGCACAGCCAAAATATCGCTGTGTTAACTCTGTAGGAATCTGCAATGAAATTTTTATTAGGCTTTATGATGCTGACTTTTTCGCTCGCATCTATGGCGCAGGCAATTAGTATCTCTGACAGTGGTATTTCATTTGATGCTCCGGATGAGTTTCAACCGGTAGCTCAACAAATTATTGATATTAAGTGGCCACAAAAAAATGCACCTAAATGGGTAGTAGGTAATAAATCAGCATCCACTACAATCGCCTTCGACCTCAAACCTAATGATATATCAACGGTCCCTCTATCTGCGGTAATGAAGCATTTCAAGAAGACCTTTGATCGGGTCATTCCTGGGATTGAATGGAAAAAGCGCGAGATTATTGAACTATCAGGTAAAAAATGGCTATTTCTAGAGATGACCTCAAATGCAATTGATACCGATATTTACAATATTATGCTACTCACTAGCTATGGCAAGCAAATGCTTATTTTTAACTTCAGTTCCACAAAAGAAGACTTTGCCAAGTATGAAACAGCACTGCGCAACAGCATTCAGTCTATAAAGCTTCCCTAAGGAGACTCTGAACAAGCCCCACGATAGAAAAATTTTGATTAAGTGGCTGCATCTAGAGGATAAAGTGTTGATCCACGGCTTATGAGAGTGTTATTTTTTAAGGGGAGCATGCGATGTTCAGTAAAGTAGTAGCAGATAAATTAAGTTTGCAACTCTTGATGCAGAGCGATGCCGAGGAACTGTTTAATTTAATTGATCAAAACCGTAGCTATTTACAGCAGTGGATGGTCTGGCCCCCTGCCACAAAAAGCGCAGATGACACTAATAAATTTATCAAAGCTTGTCTGATAGGCCTCGCGGAAAATACCGAGATGGCCTGTGGTATTAAATACCACGGCCAGCTGATTGGGGTAATCACATACAATGTAATCGATACTCAGCTTAAAAAGGTAATCATTGGCTATTGGATTTCAGCTGAGTACCAGGGACGGGGAATAGTCACTAAATCTTGTCGCTGCTTGATCGATTATGCTTTTACAACTTTAGCGATGCAAAAAATTGAGATTAGAACAGCCTCTGAAAACCTAGCTAGTCAAAAGATCTGCGAAAGACTTGGGTTTAAGTTAGAAGGTAGCATAAGAAACTCAGAGAATTTACACGGCAACATAGTCAGTCACCATATTTATGGTCTAATGGTAAACGAGTATCACAAAAAACAGCCGCTGTAAGTACTCCATATTGATCGTGTACTGTCGGCTTATTTTTAACCACTGGCGCAAGCCCCCTTCGTGACAATATAACTCAAGTAATCAACTATTTTTTGATAATTTAGAGATTGTCCAAGAGAGCGATCAAACTAGCACTGCTGTAAAATTTGGCTTTCAAAGTCTGACTTTGCCAGCGGCCTCGCCTTTAAAAACCCCTGCATTTGGCAGCAGCCAAGCTCGCTTAAAAATAGCCGCTGCGGCTCTGTTTCCACCCCTTCGGCTATGGTCAGCATATTCAAGTTACGGGCGATATCTATAATCGATCGGGTCAGCGCAATGTCATCCTTATCTTCCGGCAAACCTTTGATGAAAGTCCGATCTATTTTCAGTTTATTGATCGGGAAGCGCTTTAAATAGGCCAAGCTTGAATAGCCAGTGCCAAAGTCATCTAGGGCGATTTCGATGCCTGCAGCCTGTAATTCCAGTAGAGCTTTACGGGTAAATTCCGGATCGTCCATCAGCGCACTTTCAGTCACTTCAATAACCAACCACTTCGGGTCTAGCCCTGTCTCCGCTAATATTTCGAGAATACTGGGAACCAACTCTTGATTAAACTGTGCACTGGAAACGTTGACGGCAATCGGAATGGCGATTAGCCCTCGCTGCTGCCAGCATATCGCCTGCCGACACGCTTGCTCTAAAACCCAGCGACCAATTGGGATAATAATTCCTGTATCTTCCGCTATGCTGATAAACTCGTCGGGGGGGACTACGCCTTGACTAGGTCTGTTCCAGCGCAATAACGCCTCACAACCACAGATAACTCCCGTGGCTAAGTCGTACTGAGCTTGATAGTAGAGTTCGAATTCGCTGTGTTTAAGGGCGCTGCGTAAGCCGCGTTCAATACTGAGTTTATGCAGGGCGCGGACATTCATATCCTCAGTGAAAAATTGGAAGTTATTGCGCCCTTTGCTCTTGGCATGATAGAGCGCGGCATCGGCATTTTTCATCAAAGTACCAAAGTCTTTACCATTATCAGGGTAGAGTGCAATGCCGATACTGGTTGTCACTACTAAGTCTAATTCTTCGATATGTAGAGGATCCGCCAATTCTTTTAACACTCGATTAGCCAGTTGCGTGGCTGCGGCTTCCGCTTCTGCGTGTCTGACTAAAATAATAAATTCATCACCACCTAACCGGCAGACGGTATCGCTGCTGCGAAAGGTTTTCAGCAGGCGTTGTGCGGTTATCTGCAGTACTTTGTCGCCGACAGCGTGCCCCAGTGAATCGTTGATGTTCTTGAAGCGGTCAAGATCGATAAACATTAATGCCAGCTGTTGGTTTTGCTCACGATTACAGTAATTAATTGCCTGATCAACTCGCTCGGTCAGTAGTCTGCGGTTGGCAAGTTCGGTTAGAGGATCGTATTGAGCAAGATTGAGCAATTGTCTTTCCGCTGCTTTGCTCTGCGTTATATCACTAAAAATAGCAATATAATTCAATAAATCACCTTGCTCGTCATGACAGGATGAAATTGAAATCCACTGCGGGTACAGCTCGCCGTTTTTACGTTGATTACACATCTCTCCCTGCCATTTACCCGTTTCATTTATCTGTTGCCACATCTGTTGATAGAATTCAGGGCTCTCTTTTCCCGAGGAAAATAGAGCGGGAGAGCTGCCTATTATCTCCGCTTCGCTATAGCCCGTCGTTGCGCAACAGATGGGGTTAACGGCGATTATCTTTTGCTCTGGATTGGTTACTAAAATCCCCTCTGCAGAGGATTCAAAGAAGCGTGCGGCGATAATTAACTGTTTAGTATTGTCCTGCAAGCGCTGTTGCTGGCTTTCAATATTAGCTTGGTAGTGAGCAAATGCTCGTTTATAGAAGCGACCAAATAAAAATATAAGCGGTACAGCTGCCAGTAACGATAATACTAAGGTGATGATGAGCAACCCTAACTGTCGCTCAGCCCTGGCGTGCAGCAACTTGGTTTTAGTGGCAAATTGCCGATCTAGCGTTGGATCATAAGCCCCCGCTAAAATTATCCAGTGGTAATTTTTAACAAATTCCACTAGTGCTAATTTTTTAGAGGCTTTAGCCCCAGTTAATTTTTCCCAGTCATAATTGATAAATCCCCCTCCCGACTCGGAAAATCGCAACAGCTTGGCCAGCGTTTTTTTGCCTAGCGCAGCAGGGAAATCACTGCTGCCAAACTTATTGGCTAAGGCCGGGTTGAGTAATATTTTTCCAGACTTGTCGATAACAGAGATGTAGCCAGCTTGACCAATTTTAATATCGGCGAACCTCTGCAGCGCACTCTGACGAAGGTCACTGGCAAAGCTATCGATATAATCACCGCTGCCAATCACCCATCCATAGGGAGTGAACAATTGACTATAAGTAATTTTATCACGATAAATACTAGTGTCTTCAGGGCTGGGCCACTGGTATTTAGCAAATCCCGCACCGCCCGGGTTTCGTATCGATTGCAACACGCTCTGCCCAGCCACTCTGGCCGGGGCTGATAGAAAAAGTTCGCTGTCGATACCGACGACCGCATTTAATACGTTGCTATAACTATCGTCGGCATTTAATTGTGCGATGAAATAGTAGCCGCGCCCCGCAAAAAATCGCTGCGAGCGCAAGGTCTCTTTGATTAAGAATTTTAACTGCGTTTCGCTTAAATGGTCTCGCTGCTGTAGATAGATGGCACTGGTAATTGCTATTGCCTGTTCAACCTTGGCCTTAGCTTGCTTTTTAAGCTCCCGCTCGGCACTGTCACTCATATAGGAGATATAGCTCTTGGCCGCGGCAATCTCACTCTTAATGTGAGCTTTTTGTCGCTGGTAGGTCTCCTGCTCTAAGTTGACTAAACGCGCTTGATGATCACTGTTGAGGTTATGCACTGAATGGCCAAAAAAGCCGGTGATGATTAACAGTACTATGCCGATAGAACCTCGCATTTGGTAGGCGAGTAAAGTCTTTGCGTCCGGGTATTTCATTGAGTTCCAAAACTGTCTGATGAAGCATACAGACTAATTTAAAACATCTTATCGATGCTATAAAATGAGAACAGCGGCACAGGAAACGCTATAAATTCAAACTGTATGCGAGCGTGCTGATTTTTTACTTGGGCCGTTATTGACGGGATGACGACTAAATTAATAAGGGCCAGCAGACGTCAATGTCGCGATACCAAAAATATCTAGATCACAGAAGTAAAATTAAATTGTTAAAATGTAAGCCATAATCAGACACCTAATTTATTATGTTCAGTTATTATCAATCATAAAATTGAGTCAGTCTAGTGTTAAATTTTCAATTATGATTAATAATGACTTCATTCTTAACTGTGTCGTATGATATACAGATTTTTATCTGTCCAGAGTTATAGGTTACTGAAAAACATATACAATCCACTGCTTATAGATTGCTGAATCCCTGACTTCAAAGTGGATACAGAGTGTAAGATATTGGTTCTACAGTGGAATTGAAAAACACCCGCTGTAGAATCAAGAGCTTGCGCTAATATAGTGCAGTGAAGTCACTGATTTAGGTATTAACCTATTCTGGGAATAGTTGGAGATAAGCCTACTTACAGCACTGTTGGTACTTAGGTCCTACTCGTATCAGCAATGAGTACGGCTCATTGCCTGCTGCGAAAGCAGAGTCTCGCTATCTGCTTCGGCTAAAGGTAAAATCAGCGGTCTTTTAATTTTACGGGGGGATTAAAGTGAGTATAGAACAGGAAATTCAAGCAATAGACAAAAAAATTTTAGTGGCAAGGTTGGCCGACATGCCGGGAACGGCAATTTTTTTACTGGCTGTTTACGCCAGGTTTTACACCGATGGTGATGCGTTTTTAGCCATTCTCAATGATAGTACCACCGTCGATGGGATGTTTATTTTTGGGGTGGTGTTGATGGTGTGGAGCGGCTATAAAATCTTTCAATTAAAGAGACAAAGAAATCAACTATTGCACCAATCTTCGTAGACTTGTTTTAATAGTACCTGAGTCTGTGACTTCAAAGTGAATACAGAGTGTGAGAATATTGGCTCTACAGTGGAATTGAAAAATCTTAGCTGCACTCGTAGATTCAGTGGGTATTTTTCTAACCCCTGCAGAATCAATAGCTTGGGCTATACGGTACTGTGACGCCACTGACTCAGGTAGTATTCAGGCTAGAGCTAGCCGTTTAAAATAGACGACTGCCTGCTCTATAATCGGTTACAAGCCAACTGATTTACTAGGTAAATAAGTTGCCATTGCCGGCCGACCGCGACAATTAACAGTATCAGTAATTGCATATAAACCAAGGAAGGCACCATAGTAAGACCTCAGTGTGTAGAAATACTCTCTAATTAGAGGAGACCTCTGCATAACGTTACGAGTGAAGGTAATACCAGACAAAAACCGGCCATATAGCGGAGTCAGTGTGCCCCTCACTTTGGGTAAGTTATGCAGAGGTCTTAGAGAATAAATGCCGGCTTAACTACTGCTTAGCTTGCTATATATTTGCAGTGGCAGCAAAGCTTCGCAATTTCTCGCCGCTCATACGATAGCCAACCCACTCTAATTGCGCGACAGCCCCTATCGAGGTATAAAATTCTCTAGAGGGAGTGTTCCAATCTAGGCAGCTCCATTCAAATCTACCGCAGTTATTGGCGATAGCTATCGACGCTAAATGCTGCAAAATCTTCTTCCCTGCACCTATGCCGCGGTGTTTTTCTGTCACGTATAGATCCTCCAAATAAAGACCGTTTTTTGCCAGCCAAGTAGAATAGTTGTAGAAGTAAATAGCGATTCCAATTGGCTCACCAGCCAATTCGCAAATCAGCGCATGTACATTAGATTTTTCTGCAAAGATACTGCTTTCTATGGTTGCAACCGTGGCTAGTACTTGCTCTTCTGCTTTTTCATAAATCGCTAGCTCAGTGATGAAGTGCAGAATAGTGGATGCGTCGTCTATCGATGCTGCACGGATGTTGATGTTGATGTTGATGTTGATGTTGATGTTGATGTTGGACATATTAGAACCCCTTAACTAATTTATGACGATTAAAAACTTTGAATACGCCCTGATTGTAGCTTAATCCCTGTCGCTCGTTTTTTAGAAAGCTCCTATTCCTTAGCAGCCCTACAGAGCGTGCGTCGCATATTCAGAGCCTCCCCTAAATAAGAAACCCTCAATATTACATGTTTTATGCTAAATTTTAATAGGTTGCTATGGATATACATCAATTACATAGATTAAAAATCGTGCGATACTAAATAGACTTATCAACGGCTGATAATTACAGAAGTACGGGAGTATCAAGTGACTAACGGAACGCAAAAATTAGACTGGAAAAAAATTTTAGTATCAGGGGATCGAATGTTCATTGGATCAAATGCAGCGGCCCCTCATGCCTTAATGCGACAGTTAATTAAAGGTGCGGATAACCTCACCGATATTGAACTAGTGCATATCCTCACTTTAGAAACCCCGATTTGGGCCCAGCCTGAGTATCGAGATCTGTTTAAAATTAACTCACTGTTTCTCGGCCCTGGTGTCAGAGATGAAGTTGCCGCTGGTTATGCTGATTACACTCCCTGTTTCCTCTCCGAGATTCCCTCACTATTTCAGGATCAGATACTGGCCTTAGATGTAGCTCTGATTATGGTCAGTCCACCGGATAATTACGGCTATTGTTCGTTTGGTGTGTCTGTAGATATCGTTAGCGCCGCGGCGAAATCAGCAAAAATTGTGGTCGCTCAAATCAATCCACAAATGCCTGTCACTAACGGCCAAGCCTTTATTCATATAGATGAAATCGACTTTAGCACTGAAATATCAGCACCGATAAGCGAGCTATTCCCAGCGAAGCTAGACCCTGTAACCGAACAAATTGGCCAGTACGTCTCGCTGCTCATTGAAGATGGCGACACTTTACAACTTGGCATAGGCAAGATACCAGACGCAGTACTGTGTTATTTGCAGGATCATAAAGATCTCGGTGTTCACACCGAGATGTTCAGTGATAGTTTAATCGATCTGGTACGATCCGGGGTGATTAATAATCGTAAAAAAAGCTTTCATCAAGGAAAAATTATCACCAGTTTTTGTATGGGTAGCAAAAAATTATATGACTTTGTCGATCAAAATTCACATATAGAGTTTCATCCTAGTGAATACGTTAACTCACCGGTTAATATCGCTAAAAATGACAATATGGTGTCGATAAATAGTGCCATAGAGGTTGATTTAACCGGCCAAGTTGTTTCCGATTCAATAGGCTATCAATTTTACAGTGGCATCGGTGGCCAAGTTGATTTTATTCGCGGTGCCTCGATGAGCAAAGGTGGCAAACCTATTATTGCGATGCCTTCCACGGCTAAAAATGGCACTGTCTCTAAGATTACGGCATTTATCACTGAAGGTAGTGGAGTGGTTACGTCGCGCGGTGATGTGCATTACGTGGTGACTGAATATGGTATAGCGACGCTGAGAGGAAAAAGTATCCGCGAGAGGGCACTGGAATTGATCAAAGTAGCACATCCAAAATTTAGAGACGAACTGCTCAGCCAAGTCCGCCAACACATGCGCGTTCCCCACTACCAATTACAATCCCCTAAACCTATCCCTGAACTAGGTAAGGTATCGGTTAAAAAGCTCTGCTTAGCTAATCAACCTTATGTACTGCGCCCTTTAGCCCCTTCTGATGAGCGCCATTTACAAGAGTTCTTTTACTCGCACAAAAAAGAAACGTTATTAATGCGCTATAACTACCGGCCTACTCGAATGTCACGAGAAACATCTTCAAGTTTGGTAGCGGTTGATCAAAGTAAAGATATTGCACTGTGTATTACCAGTAAAAATGGGCCGCAAGAGACTATTCATGCGGTTGGGCGCTACTACTTAATTCAGCCAACCGAATCTAAGCCAAATCGACAGGTTGAAGTGGCGTTTGTGGTGCGCGAAGAACAGCAGGGCAAAGGGATGGCCAGGACGCTACTGCAATGGTTAATTAACATAGCCGAACAGCGCAATATAGATGCTGTGCTCGCCTATACGCGTCGTGATAATAAACCGATGCAAAATATTTTCTTAGCATTCAATTTCTGTGTTGTTCGCCAGGATCAAGATGAAGTACACTTTGAATTAAAACTGCACTAATACCTGAATCCGTGCCTGCAAAGTGAATACAATCCCTGAGCATAGTCTCAAAGTGAATGCAAAGCGCAAGATTTTGGTTTTAAAACGGGATAAAACTCTTAACTGTACCACTGGGCTCAGTAAATGATTTTAAAACAGGTGTAAATTAATATCTACACCAATATTTGCATATATCTCATATGCTTAGGGATCAGGAAAAGCCATCTGCGGTGGTATGCAATATTCGAAAAGGGATTATAGAGAGGATATAAAATGTCAGTTGCTATCGTTTCACACCCACTGTGCATTGCGCATGATATGGGACCAGATCACCCTGAACAACCCGCTAGGCTCAGTGTAATCAATGATCAAATAATTAGCTCGGGGTTAAGCTTTGTCTGTCCACAATATCAATCAGATAAAGTATCACTGCAACAACTCACTGCCGCTCATGACAAAGCGTATATTGAGCAACTTTATCAACAGGCCCCCACTGAAGGCAGCATCCAGATTGACCCGGATACACTAATGATGCCCGCCACATTACAAGCCGCAGAATATGCAGCGGGGGCAGGTATTATGGCAGTTGATTTAGTGATGAGTAAGCAACACCGTGCGGTGTTTTGCCCAGTTAGACCGCCAGGTCATCACGCTGAAAAGCACCAGGCGATGGGCTTCTGCTTTTTTAATAACATTGCAGTGGCGGCTAAATACGCTATTCAACAGTATAATATTGAGAGAGTGGTGATTGTCGATTTCGATGTTCATCATGGAAATGGCACCCAAAGCATTGTTGAAGGTGATCCTAAAATACTCCTTTTTTCCAGTTTTCAGCACCCGTTCTATCCTTTTAGCGATACTGCAACAAAGGCTAGTAATATTCATAACTTGCCACTAGCTGCAGATATATCCAGCGCAGATTACCGTATAGCGGTCAGTGAATGGTTTGATCTGATCGACAAGTTCTCGCCGCAGCTGATACTTATTTCTGCCGGCTTTGATGGGCACATCGCCGATCAGATGTCAGGGCACTCACTCACCGACCCAGATTATCATTGGCTCACTGAAAAATTAGTTCAATTAGCAGATAAGCACGCTGCGGGAAGAATCATTTCTATGCTGGAGGGAGGATATGCAATCAATGCATTAGGCAGAACCGCAGTCGCTCACCTTAAAGCACTGCTGAAGTCTTAAGTGCGCTGTCGCGGCTGTTTCCAATTGAATAAATATTATCATTGAGACCTTTGCATAACTTATCCAGAGGGTATGATAACTGCGCTCGGTAATACCGCGTTAAAAACCGGCTCAATATGCTTACTCACACCAATAATACCCATAAAGAAGGGCACACTGACTGCTTTATCTCGCCGGTTTTTGCCTGGTCTTATCTTCGCTCGCAACGTTATGCAAAGGTCTCTCACTCTTTACTTATAAGTCACCAATTCAGGTTTAATATATATTTATATTTGGCTGTGGCTTTTATTCGGTTTAACCCTCGATTAAACACGTCTCTTGTTTGCTTTGAATTGAAGACGAATGGAAAGGATAAAGTAGGTAGTATTCTGGAAAGTACAACTTCCTGATTGAATCTAGCTATCATATTTAAATCTTTATTTTTCAACTGAGTAGTGAAAAAATTAAAAATTTTATCATCAATCACTATCACTTCAATTCGGTCTAGATACATCATCATTATCTGAGAGTTTTGGTTGTGGAGTTCTCTATATCTAGGATTATTTTCCGCCATATTATAAAATTCTTTACCTAGCCCGCATATTGCAT
>ASZJ01000096.1 GCA_000416275.1 Osedax symbiont Rs1 | reverse complement strand
AATTTTAGATCTACCCAGCGGCTTAAGAAAAATTTGCAAGGCACTGCTATAAATGGAGTGACTATTGTCAAGTGACTAGTTGGTGCAACATGCAGGCTAGGATCAATTTGGCATTTTGGAACGATAGTACGCTCAGCTTTTGTAAGTCTTTTATGCTTTTAATGTTAAAGTTGTTGTTTTTAAGACTGATTGCATAGTTATTGAAGCTAACGACCTCATCAGAGTAAAATTTATCTTTAAACAACCCCTGATTAACATTGATAGCAATATCTAATTTACCTCTTTTGAACTGTTTTAAGATCCTAGAGTTCGGAAGGTATTGAAATACAGGGGTGTAGCCTGTGCCTGAAAAAATTTCTTTTATTAACTCTAGTTGAATGCCGGTGTTGCCTTTTTTGATAACATAAGGGGGGAACTCTCCCACTCCGATACGCACCTCTTTAGCGATCAGCTCCACGCTAGCTGTTAAGAGCATGATATAGATTACGATGCGAAAAAAATGACTACCTTCTCTGCTACTTAAACTGTAATACGCTCTGTAAGTATTAAAGTCTCTTCTCATAATAATCCAGCCCCAGAGAGTAGAAAATATTTAATTTACTGTGTATTAGAGTAGTAAGTATTAACCAAAAGTCAAAAAGGCAACGAACAGTCACAACTAACTGTCGATCGTATCCCCTCGCTAAATTCCCAGTATGTAAGAGGCTCTGAATAGCTCCTGCATCTTCTTATTGGAACTAAGAGCCAAATCATCAATAAAGAAATACAGCATAATGACTAGCCCTAGTTAAGCTTCCTGTGTGCTGGAGTAAGTACTTGTAGTAACGATTGGTGCCTCTGCTACAAGTACTGGTACTGGTACGGCAAGTTGTCAGTGTTTAAAGGCCATCAGTTGCTGTTGTAATTTCGACGCCATTTCTTTTAATGATAAACTGACATTAGTTGAATCTTTAGCCTGTTCTTCTACATTTAACGCCAATAATCGTACTTTTTGTACATTTTCATCGACTTCCAATACCGCTTGCTGCTGCTCGCTGGTGATATTTGCAATGTTTTTATTTGCTTTGGTCAAAAGACTCAACTCTTCAACAATTTTAGTCAGTGACGCTTTGGCTTGATCGGAAAGTTGCACTGAGTGATCTACTTGTTCTCTGTTTGCAGTAATTGAACTAGCCGCAATTGTTGAAAATTTCTGTAATGCTTCCACCATTGTTTGTATTTCATTGGTTGATTCGCTGGTTCGCTGTGCCAAAGTACGCACTTCATCCGCGACGACAGCAAACCCTCTGCCTTGGTCTCCGGCTCGAGCGGCCTCAATTGCAGCGTTCAGAGCCAATAAATTAGTCTGTTCAGCGATTGAACGTATTACATCTAACACTTGCCCAATGTTGGTGCTGTGTTTTACTAACTCACTAACGGTCGACTCAACAGCGTCAAATTGATCAGCTAAGCGATCCATATTCTCTGCGGTAGCCTGAACATTTTTTTGCCCCTCATCTGCGGACTTAGTAACATTTTCAACCAGTAGCAGCCCCTCACCTGTGGTCCGGGATATGTCTTCTGAACTAGCCCCTAACTGGGTTGCCGCAGCGGCAATGCCCTCACTTTGCACTTGCTGCTGAGTGCTTTGCTTATAGGTATTAATACTCGCTTGATGCCCTTCATTTGCAGCACTTTCTAGATCAACGGCCAAATTCCCAACATCTTCTAAGGTTAATCGCAGCTTCCCTAGTAAATTTTGTGTCGCCTCAGACATATCACTAATTTCATCTTTTCCCTCTATGATAATACGTAGGGTAAGCAGCAGCATCAACCAAATAAGCCCTTGATCATCTTCGATTTGTTTTCCTGCATTAACACTGAGTTGATTGACAACATCACTTGCCTCTAGGGTTTTCTGTAATGAGTCAACCACACTGGCATCAGCAACATTTAAACGATTTTGAAAAATCATATTTAATGCCGAAAGCTCGTCATTTAATTTTTTGGCCTCTATATTGGCATCTCCTATCTCAGATTGGGCTAAATTCACCTTCCCTTTTTGATAGTAATTGACCGCACTATCCATATATTCTCGATACTCACTGAGTGTCGAAAGTATGTTTGTTACCTGTACCGCTGCCTCAGTTTCTGTCGATAAGTTTTTAAGCTGGGACTCTAAACTATCGGCGGCAACACTGGCGCCGTTTAATGATTCATAATATTCAGTGACGATGCCATCAAAATATAAAAACAACATATCTGCAAAGGTTTTTTGTATTTTCTGGGATTGTTTTAGGATTAGCTGTATTTCACTGCGCACCTTTAATTGTTTAGACTCTTCTGCCAACCTCTCAGTTTCTTCTAAAACTTTTTCCTGTTGTAGCTCACTACTTATTTTCAAAGCTTCCAACTGAAACGTAAAAAATGAAAGTTCAGCCATCATCACAAAAACAAAAAATACCGAGAGGGACATTATACGTGTCGTCACATTAAACCGGCGCAACCAACTTATCATTTTACTATCCTTTTAAAACATGAATTAATCACATGCTAATTTGACCGCTTACAAATTACTAGCTTTAAATTGTTATGTTCATATTATTTATATTGTTTATGGCCGTTTTAGCTAAATTCGTGCTCTGAGGTCACACTAACCATTGTATTGAGCCTGATATTTAAAACACAGTCTAACAAAGCGTATAAATCACAACCTTTTTAATCTACGCCCCCTCCTGTTGGGTGAGAATTCCGATCGCCCATAGGCAAGAAAATAATGTTAGGATTCTATCGTGAGACCTCTGCATAACGTTGCGAGCGAAGCAAAAACTGGCGAGTTAGCGGAGTTAGTATGCCCCTCACTTTGGGTACAGTGTCCCCTTCATGGGTATTACGGTATAAATGAGCATATTGAGCCGGTTTTATCGCCGTATTATCGAGCGCAGTTATCATACCCTCTGGGTAAGTTATGCAGAGGTCTCGTCGTATATTTTCACCCACAAGACTAATGAGTATATAAATGACCTCTTCTATTGATATAAAAGCTGACAGTAAAGCGCGCTTTATATCTAGCCATAACTTGGCGCTGATTATATTAGTGATAACTCCCGCGCTACTTTGTTCGAACTTAATAGTTGCCAGGGCGGTGGCTGATATTATTCCACCGTTTACATTAGCTTTTACACGCTGGTTGGCAGCGGTTCTAATACTATTACCTTTCATCAGCACAAAACTTTGGCGATATAGAAGTATCTTGTTAGCAGAATGGCGGCAACTATTGCTACTAGGCTCCTTGGGAATGGGTATTTGCGGTGCATTTCCCTACCTTGGCGCTAAAACTACCACAGCGACAAACATTGGTTTGATTTATGCCTTATCACCAATATTTATTATTTTATTTGCCCGTACTTGGTATGCAGAGCATTTAACCAAACGTCAATTGATCGGGGTGCTTTTGTCCTTAGGCGGGGTGGTCATTATTGTCACTAAGGGGGATTTAGCACGGCTTATATCGCTTAGTTTCACCGTTGGTGATTGGTGGATATTAGCGGCTTCTGCCTCCTGGGCATTTTATTCTTTATGGCAGGGTTATCTAAAGAGCCAATTGTCTTTGTTTTTACGCTTTGGCGCCATGTCTATTGGTGGAGTCATCGCATTATTACCTTTTAGTTTTATAGAAGTATACCAACTTTTACCACTGACAATTAAGCGCGAATTTGTCGATGTTTTTGTAATCACCATCATTTTTTTAGCCTTAGTATCTTCAATCTTAGCTTATGCAGCCTATGCCTACATTCAAAAAATACTAGGCGCCTCTAAAGCGTCTCTGGTGATGTATGCGCTTCCCCTGTACAACGCAGCGATGGCATGGCTTTTTTTGGACGAGAAATTACAAAACTTTCATTTCATCGGTGCACTGTTGATATTACCGGGACTGTTTTTAGCGGTTAGCCGTAAAGCAAAGTCGCAGTAAATATCCACTGGGAAAGCGGGGTCAGATCACCCTCTATAGAGGACGTCGTAAAAAACAGTGAGTAAAGACAACGCTTCTAGCTGCCAGAAGGGTTTTAATCAAAACCGATCCTGATTAGCCCTGTGTCTCCGCCATAGCAAAAGATGCTTTTAATCTCTTCTCTGTGCCCTCTGTGGTAAAACCAATCCTTTAAA
>ASZJ01000095.1 GCA_000416275.1 Osedax symbiont Rs1 | reverse complement strand
ATTATCTGATTCAGGTATAAGGCTGTATTTTATGACTCCCTCATAATAAGCAGCCAAAATGCATTAACATAATTACCAGCTCGCAGTTTCACTACCTGCGCACTCACTACTACTATTGAGTGAATCAAAAACGTACTCATGAGCACCATCATCTTTCACAGACAAATATCCAGCACCTTTGGCACATAAATCATCAAGTATCTTGGTCGCTTCTGCAACGGATAATGTATGGTTAGTCGCTACTTCAAAAGGACTGATGCGATAGTTATTAAGCTTGATCAAGTTCAGCATGAAACGTTCATTTGCTTCCAAAATTTCACTTTTCGCTTTATTGCGGGCGCTTTTAAGTATATAAAAACCACCGGCAATCATAGCCGCTGAAAACAATAGCGATAACAAATTAAAATAGCTGCCTACCAGGCTAAACACTCCGATTGCAGCAAAAGTAATACCAAGCCAACCGGTAGTGTTCGAGATAGTTTGTTGTGGGGCGATTGTTAGCGAATGAGCATGCGTAGTGTTACTACTCACTACTCGGCTAATGTTTCGCTGAGCAGTATATGTACTGCTGCTGACTTCTGGAGCAACAGTCTTACTTGGTGGAACACTTGCCCTCAGTCTAGGTGCAATAAAACCATATGTTTCACCTATCGCCTTTAGTCCCTCAGCATAACCTTGACCTACTGCTTTAATTTTCCACTGTTTATCATGACGATATATTTCTAATAATATTATGCAGTTATAATTTTTATTGACTGTTTCGCAGGTAAAATCACATACTGGTAACTGCGTATTAGCGCTTTCTAATTTTGTTTTTATGAAATCCGCGCTAGAAAAACGTTTCGAGTCGTTTTCCCTAGTGGCGATTAGACAAAGCTTAGTTATTTGATCGGGAATTTTATCAAATTCAATATTAATACTGTGATGGGCAGCACCATCTAGCTGTAACTTAATCCCATCCCCTTTAAGGACCGGGTTAAGATTATAAATGAAGTCTTCAATATTGCGTACTTTACTGTGTTTGGTGAGGGCAACCACATTGAGTTTAAGATCCGCTAGTTTGGGTACGGTACAAACTTTCCAAACTAAATGCTGTAAATGATCGTAATTTTCAGTCAGTGAAAAAGACCCTCCCATACTCAACTTAATACCATCACGCAAAGCATCACTAGATTGAATAGGCTGATCTTGAAAATTATTTCCACCAAGATTAGCAACCGCTGCAGTGGGTACGGAATGAGCCAACTTAGTAACGCGAGGTGTTAGTTCAGCGGGCAAATCAAAGTGCAATTGATCTGTCAGCTCAATAAAACTCTCTGACCATGTTTTACCAATAAATTTTAATTTCCATTGCCCTAAGTGCTGATATATTTCTAAAAAACTCATAGTTTTAGCGTTACTATCGTGTTCTTTTAAGTGAATAGTGGCGATTTTTTGGCCCTGCTGAGTATTGATGAATGCTTGTATATGCTTAACTTTTGAAAAATCATAGTGTGACTTAGCCGGCAGCATTAAAGCGATAGTAAACTTTTTCGTATTGGCTATCTGATTCAGGTTCAACTCAAAGCGCCGACCATCCTTAGAGCGAATGATATTCGAACTGAGATCAACTGTTTCTTGATGAATTAGCAGTCCTCTTTGTCTCTCTTCACTTTGCCCTTCAACAGCATCACTATTTTCAAATATTCCGTAAGCTTGCATATTCAAATCAGTGACTAAACTGCGCCAGCCTAGATCAATTACTAAGTTTTGAGCGTCATTAAGTGAAATATTTTGCCCTTTGATTAATTCCATTTTAAACCTAAATACTCTTATATTGAGACCACAGCATAACGCAATGAGGGAAGGTTAGACAAAAACCAGCGAAATAACGGAGTTAGTATGCCCTCACTCAGAGGGCTGCGCACCCCTGTTTATGGCTATTATAGTGATCCTGAATCCACTGTTTCAAAGTGGATTCTAAGCGCCGCTTGGAAATCACAGATTCAGGATTAATCTACTGTAAAAAAGCAGAGTTGATTAATCTGTCAATTTCCTGAATCAGTGACTTCACTGCACCACATAGCGCAAGCTCTTGATTCTACAGCGGTTAGAAAAATACCCGCTGAATTTTCTGGTACCTGTAGCCCATCCCCGAACAGGAAAACACCGTATAATGACGAGTTCCTCCCATCTAGCAGAAGAATTGAGATGCTTTATCTCCCTCCCGAACACCGGCAAGTTGCAGAGTTTTATCAACACCTGAACCAATGAATTTTCGGCCCATATTGCACAAGCTCTAGCTTCTACAGCGGCTAGAAAAAACTACAATATTTATGGCTTTTATGCAGAGATGCATTTAATTAGTAAACGCAGGAGGAAGACGAACTTGCAGCTAAAATTGTTAACAGCACTGTAAAACCAATATTTGACACTCTGTATTTACTTTGAAATCACGGATTGAGGCAATACATTTTAGTTTTAAACTAGTTTACACCTTGCAAAACAGCTATGGCGACCAAACATAAGAAAAACAGTTTAGTTAAAGGTTATACTTATTGGGTTTTATTAAATTCCTGAATTAGTGACTTCACTGCACCACATAGCGCAAGCTCTTGATTTTACGGCGGTTAGAAAAATGACCTTAGATGATGCTCACCAGAGATACGCATCTTGCTGTCCCTATAGTGTATTGCAAATAATTCAATTTAGTAAAATCAAGTATTCGTATTGAATATCTATATAGACACCTCAATCAGTGATTTCACTGCGCCACGTAGCGCCTGTTCTTGATTCACTTTGAAGCCACGGATTCAGGCATGTAGATAAACCATATGATCTTTAAAGGGAATAAAATCACATGAGAGGAATAAATGTTAGAAAACTTAAAGTTTTTTAAAGGCAGTTTTTTGGTTGCTGTAGTAGGCTTAATTAGCGCTTTTTATATTGGAGGTACAACAGCGCTATTTATCGTGGCTGTGTTATCAGTGTTAGAAATTTCACTTTCTTTTGATAATGCCGTAGTCAATGCGACAGTATTAAAAGACATGGATGAAGTATGGCGAAAACGCTTTTTAACCTGGGGAATTCTGATTGCCGTATTTGGTATGCGGATTGTTTTTCCAATCTTAATTGTGAGTATTTTTGCAGGAGTTTCGCCCTTTGGTGCAATACAAATAGCCATTAACACCCCCGACACATACGCAGATCTAATGAATCAAGCCCACGTGTCGGTCATGGCCTTTGGGGGTGCATTTCTAATGATGGTCGGGTTGCATTTCTTTTTTGATGATGAAAAACATCACTGGATGCCCATCATCGAAAAACCACTGGTGTACTTTGCAAAATTTAAGTTCTCAGCCGAAGTCCTCTGTCTAATGATAATAGCAATAGTCGGCGGATTGATGCTGACAGGTGATGATCAGCGCACATTTGCCCTATCGGGAGTGAGTGGTGTAATAACCTTTATGGTTATCGGTAAATTCACCTCATTTATGGAAAAACGCGAGGAGCAAAGAGCCAAACACTGCAATGGCGTGGCTAAAGGGGGCATGTCGATGTTTATTTACCTTGAACTTTTAGATGCATCTTTTAGTTTTGATGGCGTTATTGGCGCATTTGCAATTAGTACTAATCTATTAATTATTGCCATAGGCTTAGGCATAGGTGCTATGTTTGTAAGATCCTTAACTATTATGCTCGTAGAAAAAGATACTTTGTCAGAATATATCTTTCTTGAACATGGTGCCTTTTATGCGATAATCGCTCTGGCAAGTATGATGTTCCTTAAAACCTTTATCCATGTTCCCGAGGTGATCACGGGATTAATTGGAGCAGGCTTTATTATCGTCGCCTTTATCCACTCTCTCATCATAAAAAGAAGAGAGGAACAAATGCCTAGCTAATCTTTAACCTGAATCGGTGGATTGCATGCGACGTTTTGCATGATTTATAGATCCTGCAACGATTTCAAAAACGTTCGCTAAAGCTAAGCAGTTTATGCATGGAGCGGTGCACTACGGATATGAGCTTGCAGCTAGATTATTCAATTGTGCTGTAAAACCAATATTTTATACTGCAGATCCACTCTAAAGTTACGGATTCAGGTATAAGTATTTGTCAATTTTCTATACTATTGAAAATTTACAATTAAGCTGAGACCTCTGCGTAACGTTGCGAGCGAAGGTAAGACAAGGAAAAAACCGGTGAGATAGTGGAGTCAGTGTGTCCCTCACTTTGGGTACAGTGCCCCTTCTTTGTGGGTATTACTGATATAAATGAGCATATTGAGCCGGTTTTTAACGCAGTATCACCGAGCACAGCTATCATACCCTCTGGGTAAGTTATGCAGAGCAAGCTATATGACGCATATAATTTTAAAGATAAGTAAACAACGTTACAAAAACGTTCTAGAGCAGCGACTGCTTTAGGAAAAGAATAAACTTTTATCAAACAAGGAAATACGGATGTCAATATCACTAGAGAAAGGTCAACGCATCAGTTTAGAGAAGAATGGTTCTGGCTTAAATAAAGTATGTATTGGTATTAACTGGGGCGCTATAGAAAAGAAAGGTTTTTTTGGTACCAAAAAAGTAGCCGTAGATTTAGATGCGAGCATCGGTATGTTCGATGACCAAAAAGCACTTATGGACGTTATCTATTTTGGTCAATTGGCCAGTAAGGATGGATCGATAACCCATAGCGGCGATGACACCACTGGTGATATGGATGGTGATGATGGTTTAGATAACGAAATTATTTCAATTGAACTTAATCGTGTTCCCGCTAATGTCAAAAGCGTAGCTGTCGTACTAAATAGCTATCGTGGCCAAGATTTTGCAACGATACCTTTCGCCAGTATAAGACTCTACGAAGGCACCCCTTCACGCGTAGACAACATTATAGCTAGCTACAACATTGCTAATGAGCCTAAATTCAACGGTGCAGTTTCAATGGTGCTAGGTGTACTTTATCGTCATAATACAGAGTGGAAATTCCGTGCCATTGGTGAGCCGACAGCAGATAAAAAATTAGAGCCACTGCTTAAAACAACCGCTAGTGATTTCCTATAACCAGCGCCTTTAGCAATAAATATCGAATTTAAAAACGCATTTTATTTATTTTCACTCTGAGTAAACAACTTTGATACAGCTAGTAGCCGGACAAAACACACCAATCTCTGCTAACAACTCCTATAAGTTGCAATTGAACATTGAAAATTGCAGTTGGGGAGTTATTATCAGCAAGGTAGGAATGCCGGCTGCGCTTTTTAAAGCTGAACAAGGTGTGTCAATGCAAGACTGCAATTTACTGTTAAATTTGCATGACATAGATCCAGAGATACAGAAGATTACCGTTTACATTGTTAAAGAAGTGGCTGCTGATAACAAATCATTAAGCGCTGAACTTAATGATTTGTTGGGTGATAAATGTTACGCCAGCATCGATATTTCGGCTCAAATAGCAGATCAAACTGCATTGACCTTACTAGACATATACTTACATAAAGGCACTTGGAAAATACGTTGTGTGTTACAGGGCTATGCGAGCGGATTAGATAAACTGCTGGACTCTTTTTCCATCAATAGCACCGTTCAATCCAGCTTGCCCAGTCCTCAGACCAGTATTGGAAAAACAGCTGATTCCGCGAATCAGCATTCAACCAGCGCTAGCATCCAACTGCATTGGTCATCAGGCTCTAGTGGCAAGAAATCCATCTCTAACTATTTTTTAGGAGAGAAATTCAAACCCATTTCAGATTTACGTATAGGTTGCTTTTATCAGTTAAATAATGCGCAAAATGGTATTGTTTATAGCTTTGACTCCGAGTTTAAAGGATCTTTTGAAGGAGTTCCCTATATCGAAGCTAGTCGTTCGAGCAATGTACACTTAGAAAGACTAGATATAAACAACCGTTATCAGCATAAGATTAACCGCTATTTAATATTTGTGTCTATGATGGAGTCTTTTGGCAATTGGCATGAATTGAACGTTAAAGTTTGCTTTGACATACCCGGGGTACAATTCTTAGAGATATCACCGGATTCATTAAAGGTTAAACCTATTTATGCTGTGGCTATGTTAGATTTTAGTCAACAGTCACCAAAAATAACCCCCTTAAACGAATACTTCGATGACCTGCTAGAGTTGGATAAAGCATTTGGTTGGGGGCTCCCTTTTCGAAACAGTGATACTGATCAAGATCACTGTGAAAACAACAGAGATAATGAGGATTAAATATGAGTTTTGCATCTTTTATTTCAAGTGTTAAACAAAAATCAAATGAACTTAAAGACGAAGTACTAAAGTTTAAAAATAAAAAGTTTTTAAATGCAGCCACTGCTGGAACCGCTTTAATCGCGCTGGCAGATGGTGATGTCTCGTCGGAAGAGAAAAAGAAAATGCTGAAAATCATAGAGAGTAATGATGCGCTTTCGGTATTTAAAACAGCTGATGTTATTGGATCATTCAATGAATTTTTAAGCAACTTTGAGTTTGATCAAGATGTAGGCGAGTCTAAAGCTTTTGAAGCTTTAAACTTATTAAAAGGAGATGATGTTGCCTGCCGTACAGTGATGCGTTTAATCTTATCTATTGCTGCAGCTGATGGTGTTTTTGATGATAATGAGCGAGCGATTGCTGTTAAAGTAGCTTGTGAATTAGGCTTAAATGCTGCAGATTTTGAACTGTAACAATATCCTGAATCAGTGACTTCAATGCACCACATAGCGCAAGCTCTGTATTCACTTTGAAGTCACGGATTCAAGAATATATTATTAAACATTAAATGAATTTTTAAGTTATAAAAACAGGAGATTATACAATGGGTGTTTCACTACAAAAAGGCGGTAACGTTTCACTAGAAAAAATCGCTCCGGGCATGACTAAAATGACACTGGGATTAGGCTGGGATAACCGTTCAACCGATGGCGCTGAGTTTGACTTAGATGCCTCAGTTTTTATAGTAGGTGAGAACGGAAAGGTGCGTATGGATAGCGATTTTATTTTCTACAACAACTTAAAGTCACCTTGCGGATCTATTGAACACACTGGCGACAACACTACTGGTGAAGGTGATGGCGATGATGAAATGGTCAAAGTTGACCTAGCTTTAATACCTGCAGACGTTAAAAAAATTGTCGTCGGTGTCACCATTCATGAAGCTGATATTCGCAACCAAAACTTTGGTCAAGTATCAAATGCTTTTATTCGTATTGTTAATACCAATTCAAATGAAGAAGTCGCGCGTTATGACCTCTCAGAAGACTATTCTACTGAGACCGCATTAATCTTCGGTGAGTTATATTCGCACAACGGTGCTTGGAAGTTCAAGGCGATAGGTCAAGGTTTTGCAGGAGGCTTAAAGCCGATGGCACAACAGCATGGCGTTAATATTGGTTAAAAATCGGCGATCATGTCGTCGCGCCAAATCACTGATTAGCTGAAAGTAATTTCTCTAATCAGCACAATTCGCTTATCATTAATATTTTTTTTGATAAGCGTTTTTTTATCTATCAGACCTCTGCATAACGTTGCGAGCGCAGTTATCATACCCTCTGGGTAAGTTATGCAGAGGTCTCCTATAGTAATAAACGCTGAATCGACGGGTTTTATGCAGGAATGCATTTATTTAGCGAATGCAGGGCGCACATGAGCTTGCAGCTAAGATTTTTCAATCCCACTGAAGAACCAATATCTGACACTCTGTATTCACTTTGAAGTCACGGATTCAGGTTATAGATTACGGCTGTTTTTATAATTGATCTTTATTCAGGTATTCCATAGCGGAGTCGAAGCGGACTCAATATCCAATAACATTTAAAGGTTGCCTGTTTTACTAATTTAGGAAAACTGATGACCAATCATGAAGCTATTTATAATAATTATATGGATTTTAATTGATGTCTGACCAACATTCTATTCAATTGCAGACTGGCAAGCTGCTAATATCTGTTTTAAGTGCTAGATTTTCGCTCGATCACCTACTGACCTTTGGCTCTAGGCTAAACCCGAAACGCCGTTTTCTGTTCGTCTCTAAAGTGCTGGGTAAATACGTACCTTGTCAACCTAGCACTATGCGAAAAAGTTACCAGGTGCTGGCTAGTCAAATCCAACCTTTAGTATCGCCCTCCTCCAATATTTGGGTATTAGGTATTGCAGAAACAGCCACAGGCCTAGCGGCTGGAGTCGCCCAAGAAATAAAGCTCTCTGGCGATGCACAACAAGTTGTCTATAGCCACACTACTCGCTGTCAGATAGATAAAGAAATTGATTTTTCAATTATAGAAGCACACAGCCATGCTCCATCGCATCTGATCTACTCTCTAGAAAAGCCATTAAACCAGCAGGGCATCACAACAGCTATATTAGTCGATGATGAGATAAGTACCGGTAAGACACTGGCCCAACTCACCAATCAATTATTAGAGCGGCTGCCGCTGTTAAAAACAGTGGTCTGGGCTAGCTTAGTTAATTGGGTTAGCGAAGAAGACAGAGCGCTATTTGCCGAGCAATACCCAAATATTAATTTACTGTTTTGCAGTTTATTAGATGGAAATTTTGCTTTCAGCGCCGATGAGACATTTAAGGATCAGCTGCCTAAAAATACCGCAGTAGGTATCAGCAAGGCAGTCAGCAGAGCCGATATTGGCCGAACTGGCTATCTAGTGCAAAAACGACCACAGTACTCCTTCGTCAGTATCGAAACTAACTGTGCTATTAGCTTGCAGCAAGACCAAAAATATACAGTAGTTGGCACCGGGGAATTTAGCTACCAGCCTTTCTTATTTGCAGAGGAATTAGAACAGCGTGGGTTTGATATATTATTCCAATCTACCGGACGCTCTCCAGCTATTGAAGATTGCGGTATAAAAAGTAAAATTAGCTGCTTTGATAACGGACATCAAGGGATGTTTTACTTGTACAATTTACCTAAAAACAGACAAGTCATACTGTGTTATGAAAACAGAGAACAGTATGACAATTGCCCTTTCAAAGATATCTTAGCTGCAAAAGTTGTAATTTTAGATACTTTTTTAAGTGACACCTGAATCAACGAGTTTTAATAATATGCCCATTGTTTTTTTTTCCGATATTGATGACACTTTAATTCAAACGCAGAAAAAATGCTTAAACGAGCCGGAGTTAACCACCAGTGCTGTTGATGCCAACGGCAATCCTTCCTCCTATTCTACCCCGGCACAACAACTGTTAATTAATATGTGTAAAGAACATATATTTATCCCTGTTACCGGTCGCAACAAAGCGGCACTTGATAGAGTCTCAATTAATACCAATACATTTCAGGTCATTGATCACGGTGCCATTGTCTTAAATGAGAGCGGCGATATAGATACAGAGTGGGCAACTATGTTGACCAAACAGTCGACAGATTGGCAAAATATTTTAGAAGATTATTTACAACAAGTGCAATATATCGTGGCTAAAAAAAGCCTGGCTCTGCGCTGTAGGATTATTTTTGATTTCGGTTTTGCATGTTATATATCAATAAAAGGCGACCCTCGAGATTTGACAGAGCTTGCTGCGATTTGTCAAAAATTTTCTGCGCTTGCAGATAATGCTAGAGTACATACTAATGGCAATAATATGGCGCTTTTACCCCCTTTCGCCTGTAAAAAGCTAGCAGTTAATTATCTAAAACAGCACTACTTAAAACTCAACAGTGCAACGCTATTCATTGGCTTGGGAGATAGCAATTCAGATTTGCCATTTATGCAGGCATGCCATTTTCAAATGATCCCTCCAAAAAGCCAAATCAGTGCGGACAAATTAGCATGACTCATACCCAAAAGAATCTACTAAAGCCCCTCAAAGGCTCATACTCGCTAGCAGATTGCCAATTTCTATTACAGGCGATCGACATACCAATGTTAAGCGTTGCGGAAAAAGAGCGTCAGTTACAACTAGGTAAGCAACACTATTCACAAATGATATCGCAAGAGTTTGCACCTAGTGAGCAGTACTTAAGTATTTTTTATCAACTAGTGACTCAATATAAGCAGCGCCTGGCAAAAGAAGTAGCCAACTTAGCCCAACAAATTTATCAGCTAAAAGGAACAGAGATAACGCTGCTCTCGCTAGCTAGAGCAGGAACACCAATAGGAGTATTGTTAACTAGGGCCCTTAAGCATTATTATGCTGTGGATGTGCAACATTATTCAATCTCTATAATACGTGATAAAGGGATTGATCAAAGTGCACTAAAGTACATTCAGGAGACGGGTAGGACCGCGCAGAGTGTTTTATTTGTCGATGGCTGGACCGCAAAAGGGATAATCACTAAAGAGCTTAAAACTGCAGTGGCTAAGTGGAACGCTACATCTAGCTATAAAATTAGCGATCAATTATGTGTTATTTCAGATATCGGTGGCACCGCTGATATTGTCGCCACAACCGACGATTATGCGATACCTTCGGGAATATTAAATTCTACAGTCTCAGGGTTAGTCTCAAGAACAATACTACGAGATGAGTACCAGGGGTTCCACCAGTGTGTGGTGTACTCTAACTTACAAAAATACGATATTAGCAATTGGTTCGCCGATCAAATATCCGAGCTTTTTAGCAGTATTATACCTAATAGCAATGATATGTTAGTTCTATCCAAAGCTAGTCATCAGCGCCACAAAGATATGAAAGACTACGTGGCGGCGCTGATGACAAAACAACAGATTGATGATATTAACAAAGTAAAACCGGGCATCGCTGAAGCCACTCGGGTGATGCTCAGAAGAGTACCTAAACTACTCATGGTAAGGGATATAAATAGCCCGGACATAGCTCATTTGAAGGTGCTAGCTAAAGAGAAAAATATTCATATAGAAGAAGATAGCCTAATGCCTTTTAATGCCATCGCCGTGATTGCCAACGTCGTATGACGTTCTAGCAAGAAAATCTGAGCTGGCCAAGAAACCTTTGAAAAAGTCACTGATTCAGAGATTTTTTCAAGTGAGAGCGGGTCAGTAATTCGTGTGCCAGACGAACGATTTACCGATAGTTTGTTTTAAATGAGATTAGGTATTTTAAAATAAAAGGTAGTGCCCTCACCTTCTTTACTCTCGACTCTGATGCTGCCATGCAGCTTGTCATTGACTAAATTATAAATGATATTCATACCTAAACCTGTTCCTCCGTTAGCCCGCTTAGTGGTAAAAAACGGATCGAAAACTTTCTTTATCGTCTCTTCATTCATACCACAACCATTGTCTTTCACGGACATCAGCAAATGTTGATCCCGATACTCTCCGAAAATAGTAACCTCTCCTTCGTCAAGGAATTCAAAGGCGTGTAACATCGCATTGTTAATTAGATTGGTATAAATTTGATAAAAAACCCCTGGAAAGCTACAAAGCTCGATGTTTTCTACAATATTATTATAGATTTTGATCTCTTTTTTCTCTCTGATACTGGGTCTTATACTATACAAAAGATCTTCTAAATTACTTCTCACATCAAAATCTTGTTTCAACTCTTCATGCTGCTCAACGGACACCAACTTAAAAGATTTTATTAAATTTGCCGCCTTATCGAGTCCTATATTGATCGATTTAGATAGATTTTTAGTACTGTCAAGATAGCCGTCTAAATCAGATTTTTTCATTTTATTAGCCGCTAGTAACTCAATAATCCGATCGGTATCGGCTTTTATATGGCTGGCCCCGGTAATAGATAAACCGATCGGCGTATTTAGCTCATGGGCCACACCTTGTACCATTCCACCTAAAGCCGCCATTTTTTCCGAGTTAACTAACTGATCCTGAGTATTTTTAAGATTATCGATAGCTGATGCCAACTCATGGTTTGAATCGGCAAGTTTAGTATTTTTAGCTTCGATTTGCTTTTTAAATTGCTGATGAGCCTGTTCTTTTTCTTCCTTTTGAGCCAATTCGACATGCATTTGTACTGATTGCTCATTCGACTCAACCAGCTTTTTCAAATTTCTTTTGGTGTAATTTAAGGCATCTGACATGGCGGTTATTTCATCTTCATCACCTAGAGACTTGCGATCTAGGACCAGCATTTCATCTAAATTATTGGGGTTGGTTGCATTGGAAAACTTAGCCATCACCACTAAGTGCCGAGTCACCAAATAATGAAATATTGCCAATATAAATGCCGACATTAAAAAAGTTTTCACTACCTGAAATAATAAAACGAAGATTACCGTGCCATATAAATCTTCGTATAATGCATCTAGGCTAATCGCGACAATTAACGAGCCTATTCTCTTATCCACGCCTCCCGACTCAATAGTCACTGGTAAATTTCTCTGTAGGAAACTTGATTCAGGCATCACCCCTACTTCTGCCAAAATAGGCTCTTCTACATTTTCTTTGCCCGATGATTCGGTGACAGTAACTTTCACTACATCGGGAATCTGTAACATACCTTCGATGATGCTTTCTATTTGAGTATTATTTACCTCCCATATACTTCTAGCCAATCCACCTCTATAACTGAGGCTTAGCTGATCAAACCGTCGATCTATTTCAGATAACCCTAGTTCATAGTCACTGTTTAATTGGACCAAGGTTTGAAAAATAACGAATAGCGAACTAACCGCTAACACTCGAATTAATAGCTTAGTACCTATGCTATTAACTCTCTTCTTACTGAATAGCGACAATTTAGTAAACTGATGAAAAACTTTTAACTTCGAATAAATATACATTCACCCACTCCAATAAAATTATTATTTTTAAGCAGCTTAAAGAAACTTTCCAGCTCTGATCATTAAAAATCTAGACCATATAATAATTTTTATGCCGAATAAGACGTACATTGAATTGTAGTAGTGAAAAACTAATTCACCACTTTAGCGCAATATAATTGGCACTTAATTTAAAAATTGGGTGGAAACAAATTTTTTGATACGAATTCAGCGAACTGATGACCAACACATCAACTCCAGACCTTTAGCAATAGACAGCTGATAGGTCGCTAAAAGAGGCAGGGGCGAATTTTTCAAACAGTGGCCTACCGGCAAACCAGAGCAGATCGGGATATTTAATTTTTCGCCGAGTCGTGTAAAGACCTCCTCCATCCCCTGTGCAGCGGTTAATGTTTTCCTGATATTTTCAAGTGCTTGGTTATATTCACTGCTTAGCCCTTTAGGGGACGCATCTTTACAGGAAGTAAATTCTCCGAGAACAATAGCTTTACAATTAGTTAAAGACCCTGAGTGGTATAGTTGCTCTAACATCCGATCAATTTTACTCCAGCTCTCACCAATCTCTTCTAAAAATAAAATTTTATCTGAAAAATCTAATTGCCAAGGAGTACCTAGCATCGAACAAATCACCGCTAAGTTACCGCCATATAACTGAGCAGTGATCGGCGGTAGAGACGAGTAGGGAGTATAAATCCATTTTAGCAACTGATTATGCCATTTTAAATTAGCGCACGAGTCTGCCAGTAACGACAATAATTGTCTTTCATTCTCAAGCGTAATTTGCCGGAAGTCTTTGGAGGACAACATCGGTGCATGTAAGATTTTCCAGCCCCATTGCTCACTAACAAATTGATACAGCGCTGTTAAATCAGAATAACCGATTAATATTTTCTGCTTAGTTGGCTTTCCCCGGGCGCTAAGTTGAGTGAGGATGTCCAACAACTGAGCAGCACCATAGCCGCCCCTTATCGCCCAAACCAGATCAGAATCTGACATTGCTGCTCTATAAAAAGCGGTGGCGCGCTGCTCGGCACTGCCGGCATAGGCAAATTCTTGAAGCATTATATTGTCGGCTATGGTGGTGCTAAAACCTAGTTCGGAGAGTTTATCTAGACCCAGTTGCAATTCAACTTTAGGCACTACTGAGGATGTTGCAACAACATCCACCATTATTTTAGCCACGAGATACTCCGAGTAATTATAATAAGATAAGAGCTCAGCATAGCGTGACAAGTAAAGGTAATACAAGGCAAAAAACGGCGAAATAGTGGAGTTCCCTGGTGTGCAGGAAGCTGTCGAGCTATATTGCCAAGCGCAGTCGTTATGCTGAACTCTGAAGACAAATTGTAGCTTACAAAGATCAATAATAAAGGGTGTATAATTTCAGTGTACAGCGTTTCTCAATCGATGTTATCTAACTCTGATGCAAATCGGTAACACTCAAGAACAGTCACATTATTACCTCTATTAGTTGCTGTTTATTGCACTCGGCCGATAATCCCGACAACTAGTCCGATGATTAAATATGACCGTGCCTAGGCTAGACTGCTTATTGATTTTATCTACTTCAAATACTTAAACTTGAAACGCTGTGAAAATAACCTTTTCAGAAGTTGCCTTTACTGCAGAACAGCCCAAAAGCAGCACAGCCCAATATAGTTAAAAAAGCAGCGACAGAAAGGAGAATCAAATTATTAATCGCCAAATTTTATCAGCTGTCATCCAAAAACAAGGTGATTGCGAGGATGCCGATTGTTCAAGATGTTGAATACTTAAGTATAGATGTTTGGTCATTTCAAAGAGCTACACCTAGTAGGCCTGTGCAGTAGACATCTATTTCTGAATGAGTACTACCTGAATCAGTGACTTCACTGCACCACATAGCGCAAGCTCTTGATTCTACGGCGGTTAGAAAAATGCCCGCTGAAGCTATGGGTTTTATGCATGGATGCATTTATTTAGCGAATGCAGGAGCATATGAGCTTGCAGCTAAGATTTTTCAATTCCACCGTAAAACCAATATCTTACACTCTGTATTCACTTTGAAGTTACGGATTCAGGTACTAGTCAGTCACTGTTATCGGTAGAGCTGTTTTATGCTTTAGGCACTCCATCAGAATGTAGGAGTGGATTGCCACCACAAAGTCTTGCATTAATTTTTTATTAATCAAATTCGAATAAGCACGCATTCCCGTGCAATTGACTCGCAATATAAAATCATACTCACCCGAGGCGCTATAGCACTCCTGTATTTCATCTAACTCGTGAATCAGCTGCAACAGTTTATCGCGTGCCGCTGGGGCAGTTTTTGAAAAACTCACCATCACCATTGCCCAAACATCAAAACCGGCTTTTTCCAAGTTGAGAAGCGTCACGTATCGCTCAATTAACCCGGACTTTTCCAAACGTTTTAAACGCCGGTAACACTGTGAAGCTGATAGGTTTACCTGCTCAGCTAACTGCGATCGAGAGATTCTACTATCTCGCTGTAATAATTCTAGGATGCGCACATCCTGTCTATCTAAGAGAACTCTATGCATGATTTAGGTCACTTACTGGATTATCATGCCTAAAATAGCGCACTATTTTAGGCGAAACAAGTAAAAGTTGATCAGACTAATGCAGCTATTTATCGCTAAAATGGTGTTAGATTCAGTGCTATTAAATCTGTAACCTTTAGGAATTACTTATGTTAGATATGAACTTTGTCCGCCAGCAGTTTCCCGCTTTTTCTGAACCTTCTCTAAAAGATAGCGCTTTCTTCGAAAATGCAGGCGGCTCATACATGTGCCGACAAGTGATGGATAGGCTCACTAGCTATTATCATAAAACTAAAGTCCAGCCCTACCATCCTTACCCACAGGCACAACTAGCCGGCCAGCAAATGGATCAAGCGTATACAGCAATGGCGCGCTGGTTAAATGTGACGGCAGATGAAATTTATTTTGGTCCCTCCACCAGCCAAAATACCTATGTATTGGCTAATGCAATGCTGGGATGGCTAGTTGCGGGAGACCAAATAATTGTCACTAATCAAGACCATGAAGCAAACTCAGGGGTCTGGCGCAAGCTAGCCAACCAGGGCATTAAAGTCAGTCAGTGGGGTGTTGATCGACACAGCGGATCTTTAGCACTAGACAGTTTAGAGAAACTGATTAGTCACAAAACTAAACTAATTGTTTTCCCACATTGCTCTAATATATTGGGAGAAATCAACCCAGTAGCCGAGATTTGCCAGCTAGCTAAAGAATATAACATTCGTACTTTGGTAGATGGGGTCTCTTATGCAGGTCATGGATTACCAGATATCCAAGCACTTAAAGCAGATATTTACCTGTTTTCCTTATATAAAGTGTATGGTCCACATCAAGCAGTGATGGTGGTTCGCTCTGATATGGATCAGTGCTTAACTAACCAAGGACATTATTTCAACCATGATTTACGGGACAAACGCTTAACACCTGCGGGCCCAGATCACGCACAAATTGCCGCGGCAACCGGTGTCTGTGATTATTTCACAGCGCTGTACCAGCACCATTTTAGTGATGCAGATACCGTCAGTGATTTAAGTAGGGCAAATGCGGTGCACGATTTACTGATCGGCGCAGAGCAAGCAACGCTCAAACCTATTTTAGACTTTTTCAAGCAGCATCCAAAAATCCGTATCATCGGCCCTAGCTCCGCAACAAACAGAGCGCCAACCGTAGCAATTTTAGTACAGGGTCATCCTTCCATGGCTTTGGCAAAGTCATTAGCTGCGATGGGAATCATGTGCGGTGCGGGACATTTCTATTCAGTGCGACTTTTAGAGGCAATGGATATAGATACAGTGAATGGGGTGCTGCGGTTTTCACTAGTGCATTACACATCCCCAGGCGATGCCGATAAGTTAATTAAAGCAATTTCTTCTATTATTGACTAATCGCAGTGGACTCATCCCATAGCCGACATAAAAAAAGGCCTGATAGCAACGCAGCTTGTAAGTGCGTTTAGGTCGATAAGAACTCCTGGCAGATTCTCATCAGTAACAGCATATGGGTGGATAATAAGTTTGATCCTTTTACGCCTCTTAGCGCTGTAAAAAATACACCCCGGCCAAGAGTAGGACAATGCCAAAAATTCTACTGGCATTGATTTCAATGGTGATTCCGGCCAAGCCAAAATGATCAAATGCGACCGACATGACTAACTGACCAAAGATCGCGGCGGCGAGCATGTTGGCAATGCCAATTTTGGGCATTAAGTACAACATACCACTGACAAAAACCGCCCCCAAAAAGCCTCCTAAATATAAATACCAGTCGATACCGGCAAGCCGCTTATAATCGGGGAGACTAGCTTGAGCAATCAACAAAACCACTACACAAGCTATAGTGCCACCTATATAAGAGACTAAGGTGGCTTGCATTGGGTGCACCATAGCAGCACCTAACCGCGCGTTTAATGCACCTTGAATGGGGATCATTGACCCGGCAATCACAGCAAAAAAAACTAACAACCAACTCATTATATTCTCCTAAAAAGCTGCTGATTACGGGCAGGGATTATGGCAGGCATGGTGAATAGCTTCAATTTCGGCAAGCAGCTCAGCATCTAACGTCAAATCAATGGCACTGATTGCAGTGCTCAGTTGCTCAATATTAGTCGCACCGATAATGGTTGATCCGACAAAGGGCTTATTGGCTACATAGGCGATGGCCATTTGCGCTGGATCAATGTTTCTGCTGTGCGCTAGAGCCACATATTTAGCGGTTGCTGTAATTCCATTTGGGGTTAAGTATCGCGAGTAACTGGGAAATAATTTCAACCTTGAATTTTTTGGCAATCCGCCCTGTAAGTACTTCCCTGTTAACACTCCAAAACCTAGCGGCGAGTATGGAAGTAAATGGATATTTTCGCGGTATAGCACTTCAGCCAAAGCAATTTCAGTGGTGCGATTTAATAGCGAGTAGGCATTTTGCACACTGGCTATTTTCGGTAGATTGAACTCTTCAGCTAATTGCAAAAAGCGCATCACTCCCCAGGGAGATTCATTCGACACACCCACATAGCGAATTTTCCCTTCATCGACTAATTGCTTAAGTACGCTTAAGGTTTCCCGCAGTGGAGTACCGTCGTTTGCCGGGTTATGCTCGTAACCTAATTGACCAAAAAAGTTCGTTTGGCGATCGGGCCAATGCAATTGATATAAATCGATGTAATCGGTCTTTAAGCGCTTTAAACTTCCTTCGACTGCGAGCCTAATGTTGAGCTCATTCAGAGCAATATTGGGTCTTAAGTACTCTACCATCGCTGCGGGACCACAAACTTTAGTGCCTATTACCAACTGATCTCGATTGCCCCTTTGCTCGATCCAGTTACCAATATATTCCTCTGTTAAACAGCGGGTCGCCGCAGCGGTCGGCACCGGATATAATTCCGCAGTATCAATGAAATTAACTCCTTGAGCTAATGCATAATCTAACTGTTGAAAGGCCTGTTGTTGAGTGTTTTGTTTGCCAAAAGTCATAGTACCTAAACAAATACGACTAACATTTAACTCGGTATTAGTTAATTTTTGATATTTCATCACGTCCTCACAAAAATGCGCCAGTCTACTAACTAATTTCATCCAGAAAGTAGATACAGCAACCCTGATTATTTAATCTGATTTAGTTTTAAACACTTTGAGAGACCTTGCATAACGTTGCGAGCGAAGAGAACACCAGGCAAAAACGGCGAGATAGCGGAGTTAGTATGCCCCTCACTTTGGGTACAGTGTGCCCTTCTTTATAGGTATTGCTGGTGTAAATGAGCATATGGAGCCGATTTTTAACGCCGCATTACCGAGCGTAGTTACCATACCCTCTGGGTAAGTTATGCAAAAGTCTCTTTTAATAATTAGAGAAGCGGGTTTCAAACGCAAGTAATATGAAAATAATAGACTAATCGTCTTCTCGATGGCCATCTCTTTCGCGAAACTTTAAAGCGACGTGACGCTCGCCGAATACCTCTCTTAATTGCGCTAAATCTTCTTCACGGATTAATAAATGCCTACCCCACTGACAACCTATCACCGTACCTGAAAGCAGACAGAAGCCAATTGCAAACTGGCCGAGTACGATCACTATTGGATCACCGTAGCTCAAAGAAAAAAAGGCCAGAATGGAAAAAATAAGACTGCCGCTGAGCGCCGCTAAAAAACTCGGAAATATAGCGAACATACCTAAATTTTTGCCACTAAAAACGCCGATAAACAACCCTGCCAGCATTCCTGCAATCACAATTGAATCTAGACCTGACAAGCTACCGAAGAGTTCGTAGATCACGACCCCACCCAGTAAACTAATAAACACTAGCATCGCGAATTGAACTCGAAAAAGTTTTAGCATACTTTTTCACAAATCACACTTTTACGATAATAGATAACATCCAACCCTTGGTAATTACTAATAAGTTATTATGTGTAATGAGCTAGACAAAACAATCATGCCCAGAGCCTGTTTTAATCCATAAGCTGAATTTGTAGTTTACAACAAACATGACGATTCAACTATTAAATACAGATCAGAATAAACACAGCCAATTTTAGCTTAACGTTAAGAGCTTGCGCTGTCGGCACAATAAAGTCTTAGTTCTACTGTAAATTAAAACAGAGATGATGATGAGGAGACTTTACAGGCAAACACTAACTAAAAATCACTCAGGGCGCAAAAATAGCACGAATATTACTAGAAGCCTACCTTTGAATAATTAACAGCGATAAAGATATTTTGCTGGGTATCCAATTACTGACAAAAAGCCACCTGCTCACCCACCACTTTCAGCTATAGATAAAATGATCATAAAAACATGACTATATCCTGAATCAGTGACTTCACTGCACCACATAGCGCAAACTATTGATTCTACGGCGGTTAGAAAAATGCTCGCTGAACCTATGGGTGCAGCTAAGATTTTTCAATTCCACCGTAAAACCAATATCTTGCACTCTGTATTCACTTTGAAGTCACGGGTTCAGGTATATGTTTGTCAGACCTCTGCATAACGTTGCGAGCGAAGGTAATACCAGGCAAAAAACGGCGAGATAGCCGAGTCAGTGTGCCCCTCACTTTGGGTACAGTGTGCCCTTCTTTCATGGGTATTACTGGTGTAAATGAGCATATTGAGCCGGTTTTTAACGCCGTATTACCGAGCGCAGTTATCACACCCTCTGGGGCAGTTATGCAGAGATCTCTTTGTACAACTTTAATCACTGTAGATTGCCATGGCTAAGACCTGAATTAGTGACGTCACTGCACCAAATAGCATAAGCTATTATTTCTACGTCGGTTATAAAAATAGCCGTTGAATCCATGGGTTTATGCAGGGATGTATTTTATGCAGTTAATATTTTTTTAATTCCACCGTAAAATCAATATCTAACACTCTGTACTCACTTTGAAGCCACAGATTTCAGGAAAACATTAAGGTTCCGATCAGCGGATTATCGACTGACCACGTACCGCTAGATATTGATGTGTTTCCGATGGACAATAGTGCTTCTGAGAAAGAAGGTGTTGCTTACACCTATAAAAGCCTGTTCGTGACAAAATCACAGGTAAAAATTGGCGGAAGACAAGGAGTGATCGATGTAACAGCCAACTTGAAGATCAGAGTACTGAGTATGTTCAGCTGATCGAGGTTAGACCATYRWAWTAGTGCTAGGAGCTAGGAAGTGGCAGCTGCTGATAATTAGCTCGGGCCGTTTACTTGATGTATTATAAGGGAATTTGTTGTAAGGTAGCGATCAAATACTAGTGAAAATCTTGATGATAGGCTTTCAG
>ASZJ01000094.1 GCA_000416275.1 Osedax symbiont Rs1 | reverse complement strand
TGCAGGCATTATCATAGGTTTAGCGGGGGTGGGGATCACAGTCGCCAGCGCCATAGGCCTCACCCAAGCGTTAGACAGTGATATGGAGAAGTGGGTTAAAGGCTGTTTTTGGGGCGGAAAACCGAGTAAGTTTATAGGAATGGTGCCCAATTATTTTTATTGGGATGATGCTGATAGAGCTGAGGTTCGAGCGGAAGTTGTAATTGACGGCCAAGTTAAAACTCCACAATCATATTTGGGTCAGTTAGAAATAGCTAAATTGATTTCTGGTGGACATGGCAAAGCAATAAAGCCAGAAGTTACTTCAGGTACCGTTGAAGTATTTTTTAAAAACGAAGTCTCTGGTCTCAATGATATTTTATTCATGCCAAGGCTTAAGAAATTAAACGGTTATATTTACATCACATTACCTAATTATATTCCCTACAAATCGATTTTAGAAGCCATGTTTGAAGTTAAGCAATATTCGGGAAGTTATAGGTTTGGTAGGCAATCAGAAACCTTTAAAAAAAGCTTTCCTCTAACCAAAGACTCAAAACACTGGAAAATTGTTCACGAAAAAGTGAGTACTTATAAAATCGCTTTAACTTATTTTCAACAGCATTTCGCATCAAAAATAGTCCATTCATGGGATGGTTCAGGTGCTGTGATCTTCACATATTATCCATTAGGAAAAAACGGAGATAAAGCAAATTATGATCCGAAAATTGATTCCAATGATGAACGAAACGTTGAATTTCCAAACCCAATGATCAAAGGTACATACAAATTATGAAGAAATCCGTTTATGCCTATAAACCTTTAGGTGATAAAATTTATATGGCAAAGGGTATTCCAAACGGCTTCAGTTATCATATTGATAATTGGTTAATAGGTAGAGGTCAGAATACTATTGATGCTAAACGTTTGTTACCTGTAATGTGGATGTATTTAAAATCGTCTGCAGCTTGTGCTTTTGTTTATATTTTTTATGTAATTGAAGACTATACATATTATTTGTTTTCAAAAAAATCAAGTATCGAGACACGCTGGGATTTCATTATAAATCAATTAGAATATTTCTTCGTACAAGGATATTACGCTAAACTGTTATTTGGTCTATTGGTAGCCACCTTATTTTTATTGATAGCTTTAAGCATCATCCTAGCTCGCTACCCTACCCCCCTACGTTTCAACCAATCTAACGGCCTTGTCTACTACAAACTCAAAGGTAAAATCTGGGTGACTCCATGGCAGCAAGCGCAAATCAAACTCTGGCGTTTTGCCAATACCTATTCTGCTAGAATGGTAGTTGAGCGGGCTATTGCGGTGCGTTTGTTTAGTCTTAATCGAAAAGGTGAATTAATTGAGCGCTGGGAACCAATAGCCGGTATTGATAATCTAGATTTAGATGAACAAGCCCTAGGCGGTGACCCTAGCTTATTATTTTGGAACTGGTTAAACGGCTATATGCAAAAACGTGCAGTGCCCGAACCCAAAATTGGTAAAATTTCATTGTTTGAAAAATTGCATTTTCGCGCCTATAAACACCCAAAAAACTTAGAGAGTAAAGCCGAAGCTTTACACCAACGTCTGCTCGATGAAAAACTTTACCCTAGCAAACAATCAGATCTTAGTCAGTGCAGCCCAGTACCTAATGATCCGCATTTTACATTTTTGGAAGATTTTCCACATATGCAAAAACCACAATACCAAATTGAGACAGCAGCTAGGTTTGCAGCGCAACAGCATAGATAACTGATGTTGCCTTGAGATTATTGGTGGTGTTAAAGATGAATGAAGATATATCAGGCATAGCATTATTCACTCCTTATCTTGCCCAGTGCGCTACGCCCTAGGCCAATTTGATTTGGATCTTAAGGATTTATCCTACCCAAGCTTAGCTGATTTATACCAAAGTAAAGGCGAAGCTGAAAAAGGTATGGTGGTGCGTTTCTTACGTTCAGGTTGGGTATTTATCTACACCGAAGAAGGTGCTGCGTGCGAGGCGGATAAAACGCATACAGATGCCGCGCCAAGTCATGATGGTGATTGGCACATTTATTACTATTACAGCCCTGATGATGGCGGTGATATCGGCGGCAAGTTTGTAAAATACAAATGGTCAGGCGGGGCTGCTGATAAAGGCGAATGGAAGGTATACAAAAATGACAATCAGCAACCTGTAACTCGCGATTATATCGTGATGCCTTGTAGTGTCAGTAAAATATATATCGCTTATAGTCAACACATATGGTCGTTGCATATGTTTTCTACCGTAAAAGGTTCCGATACCGAACGCGAAAAATATATGCAGCTGGTTTCAATATTTCCCACTGGTGTGCAGCAAAATGTAGCACCGTTACTACTATTGAATGATAGTAGGCCAAGTAAAGCACAATTAAAAGAAACCGTAGCGGATGAATTAACCTTCACTCCTGAAATTCTAGTTAAAGAGCTATCCCAAGCTAATGCTGGGATTGAATATAATAGTAAAGAATTTAAGCCGAACGATAACTTAGAGTTTTTATTAGGTTCTGCAGGTTTATCGGCGTGTAATACAAGTAAGGTACAACAAATACGATCGGCTATGCATAAGAAAGCTGAAATAGGCGTGATAATAGGCTTGCATGATCCTATTGGTATAGCGGGTGATTTAGGCAGTTTTCATACTTCTGTAACGCTAGAATCTTTAGGTGATATTACTGAAAACACTTATGCTTATACTACCTACCAAGCCATTGAATCACAATTAGGTGCCGTCCTACCTAACAGTAAACATCCATTTGCGGTAACTCGACAAAAGAACAAGTTAATTGTCGATATGTTTGATAAAAAGGTAAAGCAAAAGGTCAATGAAAAGCAATCAAAGCCCTTTACTAATAATCCAGCATGGGTAGAAGATGTTGCACGCAAAGAAACGTACAACAAATTATCAGACGAAGACAAAAAAGCATTATTGGATGCACATGCAGCTTTAGAAAACGCAAAACAACAAGCCACGCCATTAGAAAAAGCTAAAGAAGCATTGGCCGATAATTTTTTCAGTACCCGTAAAAAATTAATTGATAAAAGCGTTGCACGAGATAAAGAAATAGAAAAGCTATTAGCTGTCATCAAAAATTGGCTAAAGGGTACAGGCCAAGGCAGCATATCACGCTATTTTCAATTGCTAGAAAAAGAAACACAGTCTACTATTAATGCCGATCAACTTACTGGAGTACATAATTTATTAGGCTCGATTGCAACAACATTAGAGAACTTACAAAGCTCGCGGCCGGGCCGAGTTATGCTTGCAGAAATAATGTTTGGCAAAGAAGAAAACAAAGGTTTATGGGTAACACATGTATTACCTTTTGCCACAGCTGCCTCAAAAAGCTCTGATTGGTCAGAGAAAGCAATAGCACGCTTTGTAGATCAATTGAGCACTAAGCACACTAGCGCAACGCACGCTATGCAAACTTTACAAGGGGCCTTACATAGTTTTTATGCCAGTATTAGCGGTACTAATGCCTTATCTAATTCATTGTTGAGCCTTTATAAAAGCAATGCTAAAGCAGACCCTTTGAGTGCCTTGCCCGCATTGAGGTACTTATTTTCTCTAGAAAGTGTGCGCTTTGATGTGCAGCCACATACACTGGAAGAGATTTTAGCCACTGCAGCTAAAGATATAGACTCAATAACAGGTTGGAATGCCTCATCTAGGGCCAAACTATTCGGTAAATTAACCAGTCAGTCGATGCTAGTGCCTACTATTAATGGGCAATCTGTAGATTTTGATGTAGGCACGCGTGTAAGCGTGGGGTTTAACGGGGTAGTAGGTTTTGTCGAGTTGTTTTTGTATGGTATGAACTCCTATATGATTATGAGTGGCATGGAAAGGATATCGCAAAGCGATTCACTCACCCATTCAACAGCGATTTGGTTGAAAAGTAATATAGGTTATCAAGTCGCATTATTTGCAGATAATATTGCTAAAATATTCGCTAAAAATATCGATACGCTAATCGCTAAAAACGCCGCACTGGTTATCAATAAAACCCGCTTTAGTAGCGCCGTAATCAGTAGTAACTTGACGAGTAAAGCACAAAGCTTATTGGGCACAGGCAAGTTCTACACAGGCTTAACCAAGCTCGCTAAAATAGGCCCCGCTTTAGGGCTAATTGATATGATATCAAATACTGCTTTAGCGATTAGTTTGGGAGACAGAGGTGATTATGATGCTGCAGCGTATGCGGCAACAGGTGCAGTAGGTGGCGCTGCTATGATCGCTTTTACTGTATTGGCAGGCCCTATCGCGTGGGCGTTCTTAGGCGTAGGCGTGCTACTCACTGTTGTCGGCATGGTGGGCTTATCTAATAATACCGATGGTGATTTGGAAAGGTGGGTAAAAGATAGTTTTTGGGGCGGTAAACCCAGCAAAGTGTTTGGACTAGTGCCTGAATACTATTATTGGAATGAGGTAGAG
>ASZJ01000093.1 GCA_000416275.1 Osedax symbiont Rs1 | reverse complement strand
TTAAATTCAATTGGCCTGATGGTACCGCTGAAGGTGAAGAGTGGCAGGTTTATAAAAATGATAACAATCAAGAGATTATCCGTAATTTCGCCTTTGTTCCTTGCACAGTAAGTAAAATACCCATCGCTTACAGCCCACTGATGTGGTCTAAAAAATTGATTACCTAAGAATCGCTACTGCACTTGGGAAATAGATTTTCCCGGCAGAGAAATACCCGATGCACAGGGAAAGTTTATAGAAGAGAATCAGACCTGAATCTGATGATTTAAAAGTGAATACAAAGTGTAAGATATTGGTTTTACGGTGGAATTTTAAATATCTTAACTAAAAGCTCATATATACGTCCTGCATTCGCTAAATAAATGCATTCCTGCATAAAATCCGTGGTTCAGTGGCTATTTTTCTAATCAAGAGCTTGTGCTATGGTGCAGTCACTGATTCAGGTATTAGCTACTCAATAGCAGCTTGCTGATTAATTTTTTGCTGCCAGCTTTAATCTGGCCCGTTTGATTTTCTCTTGCTTAAGTGCATCCGGACTTAAACTAATACCCGCTTTTAGCGCTTTCGCCACAGGAGCAGGCGCAGCAGTAATATCTTTTTGATTGTTCCAAAACAGCGGAGCTTTATAACCCAAAAAGATAGTAAGTACTAACACTCTTGCTAACGAAGTTATATCGTTATTTATCGCTCCGACAAAAAATAATGAGATGACGATTCCAGCCACAATTCCAATAAATAAATTGGCAGCGTTGGCAAACACATCACTGACCAAGCGCTTCACTATGTTGCCATGCTGAACCGGTGACTTTACGTTTACCAACGCGGCAACCATCACCCCTAATGCTGCAAAGATAGGACAGAGAACTAAGAGGGCAACATCAATCGTTTGCACTTCTATACCGGCGATAGTCATAGTCGCGTTGACAAAAATACCGCTATCTAAAGGCTGTGAAAAAGGGAACGATGACACACTACCTTGCGCGGTAGATGCTAATAACTCTATTTGCGGTAACTGCTTTTCCATTCTTGAAGACCTCTACAACCGTATCCTAATCACGATCAAAATTTCGCTGCGTTACATTTTGCAGTTCTACATTGCTCGTGTGCATACAATTGTCTCTAAACTGCTAAATCCCTTAATCAGTAATAAATAAAAATATACTATATGTAGATTGCATTCTAAGCAAATATTAATGAATCAAATCTTAATATTATGACTTTATCGTACTGTTTTGCCAAAGGTTTTAGCTTGAGCTTCAGAATTGGATCATATGGGGAAGTTTTACTCTAAATGTTGTTAACAACTATGATTTTTAAAAATTAAGCAGTAAAAAACACTCGCTCTAAAGCCCAGCAAAACCTCACTAAAACTTTACGTCTAACGGTGAGATCTTGCTGAATTGGAACTAGCTATGCTCTTATTTAATAGTCGCTAAGGCCTGGGACAGGTCTGCTATGATGTCCGCTGGATTTTCAATACCCACTGAAATACGAATTAAATTATCAGTAATACCTATCTCTGCTCTTCTCTCTTCAGGCACTGAAGAGTGAGTCATTGAAGCTGGGTGCTGCACTAAGGTTTCTGTCCCCCCCAAACTCACTGCTAACATCGCCATTTGCATAGAGTCTAGTACTTTAAACGCTTCAGCTTCGCCACCTTTTACAGTGAAAGAGAAAGTAGAGGCACAACCAGTACACTGCTTCTTGAATGTCGCATACTGTGGATCACTTTCTTCCAATAAGCCCGGATAATAAATTTTTTCAACCAGCGGATGAGTCACTAAGAAATCAACCACTTTTTCTGCTCCTAGGGAGCTTGCTGTCATGCGTATTTTTAAAGTTTCTAAAGAGCGCATCACTAGCCAAGCGGTATGGGAATCCATATTGGTACCGATGATATTTCTAAAGCCGCGAATTTTTGTAATCAACGCCTTACTACCAGAGCAACTACCGCCCAAAATATCTGAATGGCCACCCACGTATTTAGTTAATGAGTAAATGCAAAGGTCGGCACCGTGCAGTAGAGGCTGCTGAAAAATTGGACCGTACATAGTGTTATCAATCACTAGAACGGGCTGTTCACTCCCTTTATTATCAACTTTTTCTAAAAGGTCCTTACAGGCGCGAATGTCAATCATTTGATTGGTTGGGTTGTCTGGAGTCTCCAGCAGAACTACAGATATAGGCCCTAGCTTTTCAGCCTTAACCATTGCATCAGCCAAACCTTGGTGACCGGCACTGCTGTTAAAACCAACCGACTGCAAATTGTATTGACATAGCACACCATTCAATAAAGTGTCAGTCCCCCCATAAATCGGTTCCGCATAAATAATCACATCACCAGGCTTAGAGAGCGCCAGAATTGTCGTTGAAATAGCCGCCATACCACTGCCTGTTACTAGGCAATCTTCAGCTTCATCCCATAGCGCCATACGCCCTTCAAGAATTTCTAAAACAGGGTTATTAAATCGCGAGTAAATAAGCCCAGGTTCGACCCCTTCCGGAACTTCAACACGCCCAGAGGCATAGTTGAAAAAATCTTTACCATGCTGTGAGCTTTCAAAAACAAAAGTTGATGTTTGGAATTGAGGACACTTTACTGCACCCTCGGATAGTTTTGGATCATAACCATGATGTAGCATCATAGATTCAGGGGCTAAGCGGTGCTCGCCGATGTGGGTTTTCTTGCTATTACTCATATGAAATTATCTCTTCGTTAATTATTATCAATTTAAAAATAGTAGCAAGAATCGCACGCTATAAAATGGCGTTTTAAGATAAAAAACTAACCTATATTAGCTGATTATTCTAACAGATAGCCAATATAGGTTTATTTGACAAATAAAAACCATTAAAACCGCCAAAAACGCTAAACAAAACACTGAATATAAACAGCGCTGATTTTAACTGGCGACTAGATCTAAGTTAAACCTAAATCCATGGTTTTAAAGTAAATACAGAGAGCTAGAGATTAGTTTTACAGTGGAATTGAAAAAATCTTAGCTGCGAGCTTATATGCGTCATGCATTCGCTAAATAAATGCACCCCTGCATAAAACCGGTAGGATCAGGCAGCAGAATCTTAAGATAGGGAGATGCTACTTACTTGAGCGGCTCTTCAATAAATGAGCAAACCACCACTGAATCCCTCTCTATTTTAGCATCGTATAAAGCACGATCAGCGGTTTCATACAATTGCTGCTCTGTTGCAGAACCAGACAATAAAACCACGGCACCGACTGAGACCGTTAAATAGGGGCAGATACTGCTATTTTTGTTGGGTATTTTTAACGCCTTAACTTGCTCCTTTATCGAATACAGAAAGTCAGTGGTCTTTTGCGTGTCTAGACCTGAAATCAAGATAGCGAACTCCTCTCCTCCAATTCGAAAAACATAATCATTCGGACGCTGCATGCATCTGGTCAAAAGATCACTTAAAGCTTTAAGAGCGACATCTCCTTCTGGGTGACCATATAAATCATTAAAGCGCTTGAAATAATCGATGTCTAAAATAGCTAAGCTAATAGGATATTTGTTTCTTACCGCGATACTAACTTGATCAGTTAGTGTCTGATCGTAGCTTCTACGGTTTAATAAGTTGGTCAACTGATCAATACCCGCTAATTTTTTACTGGTTAAATCATGCAATATGTTGGTATAACCACTTATATTAAATTGCTCATCATAATTAGGCACTATCGAAGATTCAGCCCAAACCTTTTCGCCATCATGTTTGATATAGGAAATTTCTCCATACCACTCTTTGCCTTGACTGATCAAATTTAAAATATCATTTTCCAATAACTTACTACTTTTGCTAGGCTCTAGAAAAAACTTAGTAGCGCTGCCGAGCAATTCATCTTTCGAACAACCTAACAACTTGCACAGCGCACTACTTACATCTTCGATCTGACCATTCTTATCTAAAATTGCAATCAATATATTACTATCTATTAGCGCTTGCCTGCGCGAGCGTAAACGCTCGTTACTAACAATCGAGAGCCATATGTCCCACATCAGTATTATTACAAATATGATAGCTAATATTGAGACAAATAGAGAAGTCCAAAGAATTTTATTTGATTTTTTTGTGTTTTCTATTTGAGACTTTACCACCTCTTGCTGTAACCGCACTTCGATCAACTCGATCGCTGTTTGAAGTTCTTTAAACAGCGAAATAACCGTTACTCTATAAAAATTATGGGACTCTTCTATTTTACCGCTCATTTTTAACTGGTATAATTTTTCGCGAACCGCTCGTAAATTATTAAACTGTTGAAAGCTAACGTTAAATATATCATGCAGAGCAGAAGGTTTAGCTAATAAACTTTGGTACTCTTTAACTATTAACAACTCGTTGCTACCAATCAATGCTATAATTTCATCAATCTCTTCCACCTCTGATAAGTCCAGCAAATGAAGTAACATACTGTTTATATGGATAGTCTTAAATTTGATAGTTTTGCAGGAACTGACAGCTGCTATAGAATTTTCTATGAGCGAATCATAGCCTTTAGCGATACGGATAATTTGATAGCTAAAATTAACGGCGCCCCCGGTTACTATCAAAATCACAGCTAAGCAGCCAATAGCAATTTTACGCCTGTCCAATACTTGATGGTTATTTTGTTGTGAGAGATCTCCGAACATAAATTTTACTTACCTGTATTTTATTGCAATTAGCTTACAATTCACACCATGTGATCAACATCATCTATTGTTCATTTTAAAACAAACATCTACTTCGAGCGACTCCTTAATCTTGACAGACAACAATAACTGCTAACTATAGCTTACTACGAGGAAACAAACAGCGTCACCAATTCCTATATTTTTAATACGATGATTGATATCTCCTCGATAATGAGCGGAATCTCCTTCTTCCAAAGTGCTAGAATCTACCCCGGCAATTATTTCAATACGACCTTTCTCTACTGTGATGAACTCGCGGGCACCTTCAAAATGAGCGGCACTTTGTAACTGTGCCTTAGTGCTAATAGTCACTTCATAGAACTCAATATTTTTTTCCATATTTAACGGTGATAAAGTGCGAATTTTGCACTGACTATCGTTGCGATACATGAAACTTGGGTCACTTTTACGTATTACCTCTATCGCCGATGATGTCCAGGGTTCATCAACTAGTTCACCGACTGATATAGAAAATGCCTTGGCTATTTTACAGGCGACGGCCAACGTTGGATTGGCTTGACCGCGCTCTATTTGTGACAGCATAGAGCGACTTACTCCTGAAATTTCAGAAAAATTCTCTAACGTCCAACCTCTACTTTTACGTAGCCCCTTGACTTTTTCACACAACACTTGCGCAACAGGCTCAATATTTTTCTGCGTTTTTAACTGACTGACCATACATTTCTCACATTTATCCACTATAAAAGAAAAAAATCTTTTAAAACGGATTTTAAAGGCTTAAGATCATATCCATTATATAGGATTTTTATCCACTATAGATCAGCAAGCCCACAAATTACCTTATTTTTAGATCTTACACAGGACAGTAATAATGACGACAATGCAGGCTCTAGTAAAAAAACAGGCGACTGTTGGGTTATGGTTAGAAAGTGTACCTGTTCCTGAAATGGGGATTAATGATGTCAAGATTCGGGTGTTAAAAACGGCGATCTGCGGCACCGACCTACACATCTACAACTGGGACAGTTGGGCACAAAAAACCATCCCAGTACCTATGGTAGTGGGGCATGAATTTGTCGGAGAAATAGTCGCAGTTGGCAGCAATGTCAATGATTTTTACCCCGGACAAATTGTTTCCGGCGAAGGTCACGTGGTCTGTGGTCGCTGTCGTAACTGCATGGCAGGTAGACGCCAGATGTGCGATTACAGTAGCGGGGTTGGCGTCAATCGCTCTGGGGCCTTTGCCGAATATTTAGTTTTGCCGATGTCAAATGTTTGGGTACATCGCGCGGGCATAGATTTAGAAGTTGCCGCTCTTTTTGATCCTTTTGGCAATGCCGTACACACTGCTTTACAATTTGATTTATTTTGTGAAGATGTCCTTATTACCGGTGCCGGTCCTATTGGCTGTATGGCGACAGCCGTCTGTAAAGCAGCGGGAGCTCGTCATATTGTGGTCACTGATTTAAACCCTAACAGACTGGCAATGGCCAAAAAACTCGGCGCTACCCGCACTGTCGATGTCACTAAAGAATCACTAACTCAAGTACAAAAAGAACTCGCGATGCAGACCGGCTTTGACATTGGCTTAGAGATGTCCGGCAGCCCCATCGCTTTCAATGATATGATCAAGAACATGTGCCACGGCGGTAAAATAGCGCTACTTGGAATACCTGGTGAAGAGCAACCGACCGATTGGCAATCAGTTATTTTCAACATGCTGACCATCAAAGGTATATACGGCAGAGAAATGTACGAGACTTGGTATAAGATGTCGGCAATGATCGAGAATGGCCTAGACATCAGTTCGATTATCACCCACCGCTTGGACTACCGAGATTTTCAGCAAGGCTTTGATGCAATGCGCAGTGGAGAGGCGGGTAAAGTCGTACTGGATTGGTCAAACGTTGGATAACTGCCAGTTAGCCAAATAATTTAAACTTCATCCAGAGACCTCGGCATAACGTTGCGAGCGCAGTTATCATACCCTCTGGGTAGGTTATGCAAAGGTCTCATCCAATAAAAATAACACTCTGAACCTATAGCTTCCCAGTAGACGCTGAGCGCCACATGAAAGGCACTGTTTCAGGTAATTAATAAGGTACAAATCTATGTATGCCGATTTCCAACAACATTTACAACGTCAGCTTGATGAAATCAGCGCGGCGGGGCTCTACAAAAATGAACGCCAGATACTCTCGGCACAAAACACTAATGTCGATGTTAGCCAGGGTAAGGTTCTTAATCTCTGTGCCAACAACTACCTTGGCTTAGCGCAACACCCCGATATATTAGCGGCTGCACATCAAGGTTTAGATGAATGGGGCTACGGTATGGCCTCCGTGCGTTTTATCTGCGGAACTCAGAAAATCCATAAACAGCTAGAACAGCAGCTCAGCAATTTTTTGCAGATGGAAGACACCATTCTCTACCCATCCTGTTTTGATGCCAATGGTGGCCTATACGAAACGCTATTAAGCGCTGAAGATGCGGTTATATCTGACTCGCTGAATCACGCCAGTATTATCGACGGTATTCGCCTGTGTAAGGCGCAGCGTTATCGCTACAAAAATAACGACATGGCCGATTTAGAACAACAGCTAATCGCAGCGGATGCAGCGGGAGCGAGATATAAGTTAATTAGTACCGATGGGGTTTTTTCTATGGATGGCTTTATCGCCCAATTAGATAAAATCTGCGACTTGGCAGAAAAATATCAGGCTCTAGTGCATTTTGATGACAGTCACGCGGTAGGTTTTATCGGCAAAACCGGACGCGGCACACATCAGCACTGCGACTGCATGGATAGAGTCGACATTACCACCGGCACATTGGGCAAGGCACTTGGCGGAGCTAGCGGCGGCTACACCAGCGGCAAAAAAGAAATTATTGAATTGCTGCGCCAGCGCTCGCGCCCCTACCTCTTTTCTAATACGGTCGCCCCTCCAGTGGTCGCAGGCGGCATCGCAGCACTGAACTTACTCTCCGACTCTACTGCTCTGCGAGATAAGCTCGAAAGTAATGGCCAATACTTTAGGAAAGGCATGCAAGCGATTGGTTACGATCTGCTGCCAGGCACTCACCCGATTATACCAATCATGCTCTACGATGCCCGCACAGCAGCGGAACTGGCAGAGCGAATGTTAGTCAAGGGCGTCTATGTCACGGCATTCTCGTTCCCGGTAGTGCCTAAACAACAAGCGCGAATTCGCACCCAAATTTCGGCCGCTCACAGCATTGCCGAACTTGATTTTGCGATCGCTTGCTTCAAAGAGGCTAAACAGGAAATGGGCTTATAATCGATAATTTTTGTCGATTAACTTAGGTTGTGATCAAAGTGCTATTTCAATCGGTTGAGATGAGCTTCACTAGCAAACTTGTCCATGCCAGAGCAGTGCGCAGCTTGCATCAGTGTCGTGCGCACTGGCAGCTATTGATACCTGGCATAGCGACTGCGCTCGCAACGTTATGCCGAGGTCTCAGGCTATGAAAAATTTACACCACAAAATTCAACAGCCGCAACACTTCAAAATAATCGTCGGTTGAATACTCTACCGTCAACGACCTGAGCATAGAGCAGCCCGGATAAAAAGCCGCTTTGTAAGCTAACACCGGGTCTATATATTTAATTTCAACCTTAAATTCTTCCGGCAACTCTATTGCGCATTGATCGAGATCAGATTGCAGTGCTCGCTCGACACCTGCGGCAATATTTTTCAACGCTAAATCGGGGTGAATGCTGATAGTTGATGCACCTATACCCTCTAATACAGCCACTGTTTCAATGTTGGGATTAGCCGCTTTAACTTCTGAGCAAATACCTCGGTCACCAGAGATAAAAACAGTCGCTACATTTTCCAGTGCCGCTGCATATTGATGAATCAAAAACTCGGACGCAAGCACGCCGTTAATTTTGATATAAGCTACTTTTGTCGACATAGTATGTGCCAGCGGATTAGCATCACTCCCAGCTCTAGAGTGATAGCCAATCATCAACAGCGCGTCAAAGCTTTCATCCAGCTCTTGCACCATACTAAAGGGATGGCCGCTCCAGCCGCGAATCAACACCGCGCATTCAGGTAGTTGTTCAGCGATAATATTACGTCCGCTGGCATGCGCGTCTTTGACGTAGATTTGTCGCGCACCACAGGCTATTGCCGCCTGACAAGCGGCCACTACTTCACTGGTCATACGCTGTCTAAACTCTGCATAGTCAGCGTGCGTTTTCGACGCTTCATTCCAGTTTGCTATACCGCAAACCCCTTCAATATCCGCACTAATATATACTTTCATCATCAGCCTCTTTTTTTGTCGCTGTTAATATTGCAAACGCACTTCAGACTATAGCTTATTACCGGCTCTTTAAATTGAAGACTGCAGAGAATACCTGATAGATAGGGAGACAGAAGGTAGGTAGAGATAGGATATAAATAAAATGCGCAACAAATTCACAACAACAGGTGAGTGATGACACTCACCTGTTTAGTTTTAGCTATTGAAGCTACATACCTGGCAGGATTCTACAGGTAATCGATTTTAAGTACTCAGTTTCAGGAATCGCGGAATGGATAGGATGATCGGGACCTTGATGGCCCTGCTCGATAACTTGCGCACTGCGATCTAACTCGCGCGCATTCGAGCGAATGATATCAATTAAGCGACTGCGCTCTAAATGCATAGAACAAGAAGCGCTAATTAAAATACCGTTCTTACTCAGTAGTCGCATTGCCAAATTATTAATCCGCCCATAAGCGCGCTCTCCGTTGCGAATATCTTTGCGACGGGCAATAAATGCCGGTGGATCAACGATGATCACATCAAACTTTTGCTGATCTTGAATCAACTCTTTACACGCGTCAAACGCATCCCCTTGCAGGGTCACTAACTTATCGGCTGCATTGTTCAGCTTCGCATTTTCGATCGCTACTTCTAAGGCGTATTCAGAGGAGTCGACACAGGTCACTTCACTGGCACCTGCCGCTAGAGCTTGTACTCCCCAACCGCCGACATAGCTAAATAAATCCAATACTCTCTTAGAGTCAACATGACGCTGCATAGTCGCACGCGCAAGACGGTGATCATAAAACCAACCAGTCTTTTGACCACTTAAGATCGGCGCCAATAAAGGGACGCCGTTCTCTTCTAGAGGGCAGAGTTCAGGCACTTCACCTTGTACCACTTCCACGTAGCTCTCTAAACCTTCTGTGGCACGCATTTTTCCATCGCAACGCAACACAATCGCCGATGGCATAAATACTTTATTCAATGCCGAGACGATATCACCAACGACTGCTTCCATACCTGCGGTAGATATTTGCACCACAAACACATCGTAAAAACGGTCGATCACCAAGCCGGATAAACCATCGGAATCACCGTATACTAAACGGTAACAGGGGCTATCAAAACAAGCTTCGCGCAAGGATAGCGCGATATTTAAACGATGCACTAATAGCGATCGATCTAAGCGAAACTTACTGTCTCGTCCGATAATACGTCCACAAATCAAAGTCTGCGGATTGACGTAAGCAATACCTAAAGGTTTACCACTCGCCGCTTCTACTAATACTTGCTCACCGGGAGTAAAGTCCTTTAAAGGTGATTTTTTGTTATCTACTTCATTTGAGTAAATCCATAGATGACCACCGCGTAGACGGCGATCTGCACCATTATTCAGGATCAGAGTTCTTAGAGAAGACATGTAAATTCCATCGTTTAATTTGGTCAGCAGTGAGCGCTGTCTTTTCAACAGCAAGTCACCGTATAATTTTGGCTGAGTATTTTACCTTTACAGCCTCAAAATTGTTACTAAAAGCGCAGCTAATTTCAGATTTTTATCGGGTTGTCTGGTTTTGCCAGTGCCGGTAGGTCTCCAGATAGGCCCATCGCCTGCTGAATAATATGCTGTTTCAGCACCGAGCTCCGATTTAGCAGCTTCATACCTAAGTTTCGGCCGATAGTAAGCACGGTGTTTTGCGGCTCAAATAACCACTTAAAGCCCTGCATAGCTGCTGACATTTTCAGGTTTTCAGTATGACGCATTCTCTGATACCGCTTTAATAGGGCACCACTGCCAATAAATTGATGACGCTGTTTGGCAATCGCCAGTATTTCAGCCAGCGCCGCCGCATCTAACAATCCCAAGTTAACCCCCTGACCAGCCAGAGGATGAATGGTGTGTATCGCATCACCGATCAAGGCTAAACCACTTTTCACATAGTGTTGCGCGTGCCGCTGCCGCAGTGGGAAAACCGCCCGCTTGGCGACACTTTCAATATCTCCCAGGCGGTGTTCAAATGCCTGCGCTAAAGCCCGCTTAAACGTCTGCTCATCCATCGCCATTAAATCTTTAGCGTGCGCCGGAGAAGTAGACCAGACAATGCTGGCAAAATGGCTATTTGCCAATGGCAAGAAAGCCAGCGGGCCGTCACTGGTAAAACGTTGCCAAGCGGTTTTTTGATGACTTTTACTGGTTTTTACCGTCGCTACAATCGCATCATGCCCATAATCCCACTGCCATAGCGGAATAGCGGCAAGCTGGCGAATCTTCGACATCGCGCCATCGGCACCGACAATCAGTTTGGCCTCTAAAGACAGTGTTTCTAGCACAGCATCTTGGTTAGTTTTTTCACAGCCCAGTTGCTGCAGCACAAACCCTTGCGTCGATTCGACATCAGACAGTGAGACTACTTTAGCGCCAGTCACTATCGGTAGCTTTTGTGCTTTTGCAGTGGCCAGCAACGCGGCCAGCGCCACCGAGTTTTCCACGATATGGCCTAAATTTTGCCGATAGAGCTCCGCGCACGAAAAATTGATACTGCCACTGCCCTCACCATCCCAAACCTGCATTTGCTGATAAGGGCTGGCGCGCATTTGCAATATTTTCGGCCAGACATCAAGCTTACTGAAGATGTTTTCTGAGGCCTTAGTTAAGGCACTGACTCTATTGTCGTAGCTTGAGAAATCATCTAGCTGCTGATTTAGCTGAGCAAGCTTTTTCGGCAACAGCAATAAATCATCTTCTCGACCATCTACCACTAGTACTTTAAAACCCGTTTTATGAAAGGCCAAGGCGGCAGTTAAGCCGACCATTCCCGCCCCTACTACGATAATATCAAGCTCGGAATACTGCGCTTCAATTGGCATCTGTTCTCCTTAAATCTAGCGCTTTAGTCAAGTAGTGACATAGGGCTAGTCAGCCCCATTGCACTACGAGAGAATACTGTTTTGGCCGCGGGACATATGTCTAAAAATTGTAACCCGGCATCCCTTCCCAGGGCGATGATTGGGTTGCTAGTGCTAAATAAACGCATACTTTTATCACTAAATCCAATCGTGGTACGCTGGTCTGCCAAACGGGACTGCTGATAGTCATACAACATATTGTAGTCCCCAAAACTCTGTGCTTGTTGAGCACTAGCAACCAACTGTTGAGCTAATTCAACCACCCCGCGCAACGCCAAATTAAACCCTTGGCCGGCAATCGGATGCAAGGTATGTGCGGCATTGCCAACGATGACTAACCCCGCCCGCACCTGCTCTTGAGCTGTCTGCAATTTTAGCGGATAGCTGACCCGAGCACCGACGTCGATAAAACGTCCCGCTCGATAGCCAAATCGCTGCTGCAAGCGGGCCAAAAACTGCCGATCACTTAAGCCCAACACCTGCTCAATTTCCTGCTCAGGTATCGTCCAGATCAATCCACAGCGGTGCTGCCTCTGTCTGGTCAGTAAAGGCAGCAACGCAATCGGTCCAGTATCGGTAAAGCGTTCGTAGGCGATATTTTGATGAGCGCGATCTACAGCGAGATTAGCCACCAGCGCATGCTGCTGATAATGCGTTTCACTGTAACTAATACCCAATTTTTCACGGAGTTTCGATCGGCCGCCATCAGCCATCACCACCAGCTGAGTAGTCACTTGATACTCGGTTTGCCGATACTTGACTTGCAGGTGCATCAGACCGTCGACCCGCTCAATTTTTTCGACGCTGGCAGGACAGCAAAAATCTAATTTTTTAGCTTGTTCACTCTCAGCTAGATGTCGATACAGCACATCTCCCAGCCACTTGTTTTCCACCACATAGCCTAAGGCCGCTAGATTTTCCTGCTCGGCGCTTAATCTGGCGACACCAAAGTGACCTTTATCTGACACGTGAATCTTTGCTATGGCCTGTACATGACGCTGCAATTCATCCCACACCGATAATTGCTGGTAAATAATTGCAGAACCATAGGAGAGAGCGGTCGCACGGCTATCGAAGCTAGCTTGCTGGTTTTCAAGTGAAGAGTCTGTTTGCAGAGCATTAGGTTCGATTAATGCGATCGACAAGTCCAGCGATTTGGCCCGATCCAGCATCGCCACCGCAAAACTAGAGCCGACCATACCCGCTCCCATAATGACTATGTCATAATGCTGTTTCATCAAAGTTATCCCAATCAAAAGTATCGTACAACAACGGCGCTAGCGATCTGACACCGCGCCCGTCAGCTTTTCTATACACTACCGCCAGCCATCAGAGCTTCAATCTCAACGATGGTTTTAGGCACCGATTCCGTCATGACTTCGCAACCGGTCGCCGTAATCAATACATCATCCTCGATGCGTATGCCAATACCGCGCCAGCGCGCCTCTACATCCATATTATCGATGGCGACATAAATACCCGGTTCAACGGTCATCACCATGCCGGCCTGTAACTGACGCCACTCTCCAGCCTGCTTGTAATTGCCCACATCATGAACATCCATACCTAGCCAGTGACCTAACTTGTGCATGAAGAATTCGCGGTACGACTCACTTTCTATTAATTCATGCAACTCGCCCTTGAGCAAACCTAGCGATTGTAAACCACTGGTGATCACTAGGACGGCATGATCGTGAATCGCCCCCCAAGAAGTACCAGGCTTAATCATCGCCGTGCACTCAAGATTGGCCTGTAGCACAACCTCATACAATGCCGCTTGCTCGGCGCTAAATTTACCATTGATCGGGAAGGTTCTAGTAATATCGCCCGCGTAGTACTGATATTCGGCACCGGCGTCAATCAACACCAAATCACCTGATTTTAGCTGTTGATTATTTTCAATATAATGCAGCACACAAGCGTTTTTGCCACCACCGACAATACTTGGGTATGCCGCTTGCTGACTGCCATTCATCGCAAAGTGATGCTGAATATGCGCATCTAATTGAAATTCCATCATCTGCTCTTTACACACTTGCATCGCTATAATGTGCGCTTGAGCGGATATTTCAGAGGCGCGTCGCAGCAGATCTTGCTCTGTCGCTGACTTTATCAAACGCATTTCATGGGCAACATCATCAAGCTGTAAGAGATGGGAAGGCGCTATCACACCCTGACGACTACGCTTGCGCATTGTCGCTAGCCAGCCATGCACTCGCTCGTTTAAGCTGACCCGTCCTAAACTGTAGTATAGATTTTTTACACCGTTGAGCAGTTCTGGCATTTTTTCAGCGAGCAAATCATTGCTATAGGCAGCGTCTACGTTAAAGTTATCTAGCAACCCCTGTTCACCACAGCGATAGCCAAACCATATTTCCATTTTCTTGTCTCGCGGCTGGCAGAACACTTGATACTGTACTTCACCAGCCACTCTTGTTAACAGCAGCACTGCATCCGGCTCGTTAAAACCGGTAAAGTAAAAAAAGTCACTGTCTTGACGAAACAGATAATCTACGTCGCTATTGCGATTAACCATAGGCGCAGATTGAATAATAACGGCACAATTATCTTCAAGTTGTTGCAGTAGTGCAGCGCGTCTTTGTGAGAACTCTACCTGACTAATATTCTCGATCATTATTTTTCCTTATTCTTAGCTATTAGGAGACTGTTGCTCACTATTACCTGAATCCGTGCGCCCTTCTTTATCGGTATTACTGATATAAATGAGCATATTGAGCCGGTTTTTAACGCCGCATTACCGAGCGCAGCAGTTATGCTGAGGTCTCACTTTATCTTAGCTGGGATTCAATCAGTGCACTGTCGGCTTAATTTCAGCTGACTGATCTGTCTGGCCTGATTTATCCGCTTGGTTACACTCAGTAAAAATATACATAGCACCCATGCGAACATACTCACTCAGCTCAACAAAATTAGCTTCGCTCTCTTCATTTTCTTCCAAATCGACACTAGCTACTTGTCCGATTTGGCTGAGATCATTCAACATTTCTTTGGCGTCAGCCGCTAGACTTTTATCAGTTTGTCGCCCCTGCATGCCAAAACCGGCCAAAAACCCTTGCACCCAAAGACCTAGGGACTCAACTCTTTGGCTCACCTCATACTCTTCATCGTCAGGTAATAATAAATCTAGACTCATATCCAAGCTTTCAAACTGGGATAAAGACTGCTGATAGACAGCCACTAATCCGACTTTACTCGATTCGTGTTGAAAGCCTTCGACATCCAAAAAGTCATGCGCCATTTGCAACCATAAATCGTGACTAAAACGCGCCCCACTGGCTAATTGACCACTGACTAAACCATGCAGTTCGGCCGGAGAAACCATAGTGATTTTTTCACTGACTAATATATCTGCAAGGTCGTCAAAACTTAATTTTTCGAGATTAATTTGATTATTGTCGCTCATGTCTATCCATTTATTGGTTTTCGGTGAAGTACTTAACGCTAGATTTGCAATTAATCTAAGGAAAATGCAGCTATATATTTCTATTGCCGCATCCTAGCATTATACTTAAATAATATTTGAAAAACTCAGCTATAGATCAGTTATTTGATTTCAAATATACAATTATTTTGCAAATAAATACTTATACCTGAATCAGTGACTTCAAAGTGAGTACAGAGTGTAATATATTGGCTCTACTCTGGAATTGAAAAATCTTAGCGGCACCCATAGGTTCAGCGAGTATTTTTCTAACCGCTGTAGAATCAATAGCTTGCGCTATGTGGTGCAGTGAAGTCACTGATTCAGGTTATAGATTGCAGGCTAAGAGTTCGACCGAGAATAGCGACCCTAGTGAGAGTGATACTGTTTTAGTAAATTCAGCGTTAAGTTCAACTATACAGCCAAGGCCGTTATAGGCCTTCATTAAAGCAGGCTGTTTTCGGCCAGCTCCCTAGCCCACGTAACTTACCATTGGCCCTTGGATAAACCATGACCGAATCATATTTAGCGCAACTCGAAGTTCAAATTGAAAGATTATTAACCCACACTGATAATTTAGAAGAGAGCAACCTACAATTACAGAACAGAGTTGCCAGCGCCAACCAAGCCGAACAAGATCGCAGAGCTGAATACCAACAGCTGATGACCCGCTATGACGAGCTGGATAAAAAATTTCAAGACATGTCTGCAAAAGAGCTGCGTGCCAGATCATCGGAACAACAAGCGCTACAAGAAAAGTCCAAGTTAGCTCAGCTCAATGACAGAACCAAAAGTCACATCGAAAAAATGATCAGTCGCCTGAAAGCACTGGAGCAAAACTCATGAACAAAAACGTCACTATCAAATTATTAGAAAAAGAGTTTGTGGTCGGCTGCCCAGCAGAAAACGAGGCGGATTTACTCGCATCAGCAAATCATCTGAACAATAAAATGCAGGAAATTCGCTCCGGTGGAAAAATCATCGGCATGGAACGCATCGCAGTGATGGCCGCTTTAAACATCAGCAATGAATTTCTCTCGGGAAAGGTAGAGCAGCGCGAGCAGATGGAAGACACTATGCTGAGGCTCTCTGAAAAAATCAACAAGTCACTTACCTCTGAAGATAACAAGGCCTAACCTTCAATTCGCCACTGTGATCGCAGATAAGATTAGATAAAGTTCAATTTATTGGGAGGTTAGCGCCCTCTTCAGTCCTATTATCCCCCTACAGCAAAAGCAGTCTTGGATGAGAGAGCCGCTCGGTGTTTACTATCTTTTCAAGCTTGCATAAATCCTTCATGCGCAGCTTATTCTGAGCTATTTCTCATCATCACCTCATCTACCCTCATAGACCGAAAAACTCTTACTGCCCTGCATTCACTGCGATAAGGCTCATCTGCATTTCATGCATTTTAATCAAAAATTTCAACAACCTAGCTTAATCCTGAATCAGTGACTTCACTGCACCACATAGCGCAAGCTCTTGATTCTACAGCGGTTAGAAAAATGCCCACTGAACCTACGGGTGCAGCTAAGATTTTTCAATTCCACCGTAAAACCAATATTTTACACTCTGTATTCACTTTGAAGTCACGGATTCAGGTTAATCTCAGGCTGTTTCATAAAACTGTCATACTTTTAGGTTATAAACCTATTTCATTCAACAAATTATTTTGTCAGCAAGTGGCTGCCGAGAAGATAAACCCCTGGTAGATTTTCCTGTAACCGAAGCTTTTTACCGCTAACCACCGCCTGCTTCGCAACCACTTACTGTGACTCATCTATCAGTATAATTAGCGGTTGATTTAAACGTTCAAACACCCCTATTAAGGAATCAAACTATGACACTAAAAAAGAAATTTATTTTAGTCGGGTTAATTATTTTTCTATCCATGGTTGGCATCTTCTCGATCGGTCAATACACGGTAAGAAAAGTCGAGTCCTTTGACCAAGTTAAATTAAACTTGGGACTGGTAGAAATTGGCATGCTGAAACTAAGGCGCAATGAAAAAGACTTCTTAGCCCGTAAAAAGCTCAAGTATATCGATAAATTTAATCACAATTTTGCACAGCTAGACCTCCAAGTAGCGAACCTCTATCGAGTCGCTAAGATGGCGAATCTAAATATCAAGATGGTTACTCAAACAGCCACTAGCATCAAACGTTACCGACACCTGTTAGAACAAGTATTTGCACTACAAAAAACCATTGGTCTAGATCCAAATGATGGATTATATGGCGATTTAAGGGATTCTGTGCATAGGGCAGAAGGTAAAATAATTGCCGTTAACGACCAATTCCTAAGAGCTGACATGCTGCAGTTAAGACGCAATGAAAAAGACTTTATGCTGCGTCTCGATTTAGAATACAGCCATCAATTTCAAACCACAATTGAGCTATTTTTCCAGCATTTAAACAACAGCCAACACGACGCAGCGACCAAACAACAATTAAAACACTTAATGCAGCAGTATCAAACAAGCTTTATGCAGCTGGTCAACCAGCAAGTCCTAATTGGCCTAGACAGCAATCAGGGGCTGTTAGGGGAAATGCGCAACTCGGTCCATACTGCCGAAGAGATTATTCAAAAACTAGCGGTCAATTTACAGAGTAACATCGAAGCTGAAATAGGGAGTGTCGATACCTTAGTCATTATTGAAGACATTATCAGTGCATTTTTCACACTGATCGTAATTGCGATGATATTTTTACTCTCGGTCAGCGTTTTGAGACCTTTGCAACAGCTATCTAGCATCATGCAATACGTGGCCGAGAATAATGATTTAACCACCCGCATCCCCATCACCAATAAAGACGAAATTGGCGATACCGGTCTGGCGTTCAATAATATGCTGGAGAAATTTCAGATTATTCTAGGAAAAGTGAATGGCGTGACAGATAAATTAACCATAGCGACTGACGATATGGGTGACATCTCTACGAATACCAACCAGGGCATCAAAGCACAGCGAGAACAAACCACCCAATTGACCCACAGAATTGACGAAATGGCAGCGGCAGTCGAGGACATCGCAAAATGCGCATTACAGGCCACCGCCACCGCCAGTGCAGCTAATGAGACATCTAGAGAGGGGCAGCACGTGATAAACACCTCAGCTCGAAATATAAAAACCCTCTCCAATAGCTTCGAGGATGCTGCTGAGGCAATGAGACAGGTAGACGAAGACAGCATTCAAATAGGTTCGGTGTTAGAGGTAATACAGAGCATTGCCGAGCAGACCAACCTACTGGCGTTAAATGCTGCTATCGAAGCGGCCCGTGCCGGCGAACAGGGAAGAGGGTTCGCGGTGGTTGCCGATGAAGTTAGAACACTTGCTGCCAGCACTCAAACAGCCACCAAAAAAATCCAATTGACCATAGATTCTCTGCAGAGCCGATCAAACAAAGCGGTCAATTTAATGACCGATAGCCGCCAAAAAGTGCAGCAAAACGTCTCGCAAACCTCCGCCGCTGGCGACGCTTTCGCAGCGATAGTGGTGCAAGTTTTAGCGATAGATGAGATCAACCAACAAATCTCATCTATCGCCGAGAAACAGGGCTTGGTGATGACTGATATTAATCAGAACATTATATCGATTGGTAATATCACCGAATCATCGGTGGATGGTGCCAATCAAACCGAACAGGCCAGTAGCAACCTATCTGAACTGGCGATGCAGTTAAAAGCTTCATCCTCTCAGTTTATCAGCTAGCATTTTAGCGCGACTAAATGCAGAGGGTATAATAACCGGGGCCTGATTGAAACTAGACGATTCAGCCGTACATACTGCTAAATAGAATTTAAGTATGGCAGCTTGGATATTGCATGCAATTGCGTGACGATACGGCTATTGGCATGCAGTATAAATTGGAGAACGGTACCGGTACCAATACCAATACCAATGCAAAATATAGCGTCAACGGTCGCGAGCATTTTAAGCAAGGCGCCTTTAAGTTGAGCGCGCTGGATGTTTTAACGCTTTTAGACCTCAGATAAACCCCACGAGCGAAGGTAATTCAAGGCAAAACCGGTGAAACAGCAGAGTGAGCACTCTCCCCTCATTTTGCGGTGCAGTTCACCCCTATTTTATAGATATTACTGTGTGAATTAGCATGTTGAATCGATTTTAACGCCGTATACCTGAGTAGTTGTTATGCTCAGGCGACACCCATTATAAACGGACTCAGTCCAGTATCTTCCTGATTTAAAAACTCCTGTTGTATTGATAAGAATAATTATTTTCTCTGTCCAGTAGACAAAATGACGCGCTCTAAGTTATTAAGTGAGATATAAAACTGAGTAAAAAGTGCTCGCAAAACAAAAAAACCATTTATTCAGCAGGCATTAATTCATAACAAGTACTATGATGTAAGATTTTGAATTTGTTTGTTTTTTTAAAATGACATTCAATCAAACAACGATCAATGCTCATTTTTAAAGCATAGCTCGCTATGTATTTTTATCTCTATTTCTTTTTAAAATGACAACTTTATTTCACCCATTCATTTGATTAACAGAGCTTATTATCATGCGACTATTACTGACAAAAATGGCCATTCAAAAACCTTCAGCATTGACAATATTGAGTACGAGTTTATTACTAGCCTTGGTAAGCAATCATACGCTAGCGGCAACACACACTGTTAGCGCTGCGACAATAGCCGCTTTAAACACGGCGATAACAGCCGCTAATGCAGATCTTGATTCAACAATAACCATTGATTTTGGTAGCTTTACGCCTTTAGATTTAGGCTCAACCATGATCGCGCTAACTAAAAATACGATATTTACTGCAAATAACAATATTGAGCTAACAGGCACGTTCAATATTAACGCTGAATTAACTTTTGCAGCTACTAGCTCTACCTTCAAATTTACAGGCGCTCATGGTATGGGTGGTCCTTCCGGTGGTGTTGGTGGGGCTGCTGGTGCTGGGGTAACAGGCTCGGGCTTCACTTTAACCAATAGTAGTAACATTACTGGTGGGTGGGGTGGTCCTATTGGTGGTGGTGGTGTGGGTGGTGTTGGCGGTGCTGGGGTAACAGGCTTGGGTTACACTTTAACCAATAGTAGTTACATTACTGGTGGTGAGGGTGGTAGAGCTGTGGGTGGTGGTGTGGCTGGTGCTGGTGGTGCTGGGGTAACAGGTTCGGGTTTCACTTTAACGAATAGTAACAACATAACGGGGGGGGGAGGTGGTCCTGTTGGTAGTAGTGGTGCTGGTGGTGCTGGGGTAACAGGTTCGGGTTTCACTTTAACGAATAGTGGTAACATTACTGGTGGGCTGGGCAAGAGTGGTGGTGCTGATGGCGTAGCCATTAACTCCACTGGCAACAGTAAGGTTTATAACTCAGGTGCTATCACTAGTACTTCTGGCACTGCTATCGCTTTCTCCGGCGGTGCTAATCTTTTAGTCTTAAAAACAGGTTCTAACATTACAAGTCATGTGATTAGCAGTGCAGCGGGTGATACTCTTTTTTCTGCAGCTTCTAGCACTATCACCGGTAATGTCGCTGGTTTTTCTACATTCAAAACAGCCGTCACTGATAATACGACCTACAGCAAATTAAACATCACCGGGAACTTAACACTGCTTAGTAATACCGATATTATTGTCGATGTTGCCAATCCAAGCTTTGACTTTTCCGCCATCGTAAGTACTGGCCTCGATGATATTATCGCCGCAAGTACGATCACTGAGAGTGCCGGGGGTAGTGCTTTTACGGTAACTGACAATTCATTATTATTTGATTTTGATGCCATTTTAGATACTAACACGATTGATTTAACCTTGAAGGCTGCCGCTCCTGAAGTATCGGCAAGCGTATTATCTTCCAACAAGACAGCAGCGGAAGGTGCTGCAGTGGTGCTCGACTCGGTGATTGCTAATAATCCCTCTGGTGAGCTCGCTGCGCATTTCGTTAGCTTGAGCACTGCTGCAGAGGTCGCCAATGCGGTCGAATCAACGTTGCCGGCGGCAGCTGGGGGAGTGAGTTTAGCCTCTTCATTAACATCTAAAGCTGTCACCAGATTAGTCAGTGCACGCCAAAGAAATATCAGCGGTTTATCCTCAGGTGATATGACCTTAAAAAATCAACATTTTTGGTTACAAACATTTGGCAGTCGAGCAGAGCAAGATACCCAACAAGGTGTGCAGGGCTATGATGTCGATAGTTATGGACTAGTCATCGGTATTGATGGCGAATACTCGCCTAGTTGGCAAGTCGGTGCAGCATTCTCTTATGCCAACAGTGATGTCGACAGCCGCTTGAGCGCTGGTAACAATGTAGTGAGCATTGATAGCTATCAAGCCAATGTATACGCCTCTAAACAGCTAGATGAACAGACATTGTGGTCGATTCAATCCAGTGTTGGCCAGTTGAAATATGACAGCAGTCGCCTGTTGTTTACCAATGATATCGCGAAGTCTGAATATGACGGCTGGCAGTTTCAATTGCATTCCGACTTAGCCCGTCATATTCAGTTATCAGAAAAAACTGCCATTACCCCTTACATCGGTGCGAGTTACCGTTACATCGATGTTAACGGCTACCGCGAATCAGGCGCAGGGGCGTTAAATTTAATCGTCAAAGATGACAGTTTTGATAGCTTAGTGGTATCCGCCGGCTTTAGGCATCAATACCGCGCAACCAATCACCTGAGCCTTATCACTGAACTGGGCCTAGGCTATGATTTAATGGCTGATCGCTCTAAATTGACCTCAAGCTATGCCGGTGGCGGTGGCGGTGGCGGTGGCGGTGGCGGTGGCGGTGGCGGTGCCCAGTTCACCACCGAGGGCATAAAACCCGCGGCACTCACTTACGATGCGGCCATTGGCATGCAGTATACATTGGAGAACGACACCAACATCACGGCAAAATATAGCGTCAACGGTCGCGAGCATTTTAAGCAAGGCACCTTTAAGTTAAATGCGCGCTGGATGTTTTAACGCTTTGCTGGTTTTAGCAGCCAATTTTCACTGGTGATGCAGTTAAAAAATTTATTCTCTCAATTTACCCGCTAGATTTTTAGCTCAATTAAATGCAGTGCTAATACAAAAAAAGGGCTTGCGCCCTTTTTTTAATACATTGATTACCCTAGCTTAGGCGATTAGCGCATCGGTGGAAAACCACCGCCACCCATGCCCGGTGGCATCATGCCTTTCATGCCGCGCATCATTTTAGCCATGCCGCCTTTGCCCGACACTTTTTTCATCATTTTAGCCATTTGTTTGTGCTGTTTAAGCAGTCGGTTGACATCTTGAATTTGCGTGCCAGAGCCCATCGCGATCCGCTTTTTACGCGAGCCGCTGATCACGTCGGGATTGCGACGCTCTTTGCCGGTCATTGAATTAATAATGACCACCAGTTTACCCATACCTTTTTCCGCCTGCGCAGCTTGGGCTGCTTGCACCATTTGTCCCATGCCCGGCAGCTTGTCCATCATCGACATCATGCCGCCCATGTTGTCCATCTGCTGAATCTGCTCTTTAAAGTCTTCCAAGGTAAAGCGTTTACCTTTGCTCATTTTAGCGGCAAATTTTTCCGCTTTCTTTTTATCGATTTTTCGCTCAGCGTCCTCGACTAAAGAAAGCACATCACCCATCCCTAAAATGCGTGAAGCTAAACGATCTGGATGGAATGGCTCTAGAGCATCCATCTTTTCGCCCATACCGATAAACTTAATCGGCTTACCGGTTATTTGCCTGACTGATAATGCGGCGCCACCGCGCGCATCGCCATCTGCCTTGGTTAAAATAACCCCGGTCAAAGGCAGTACTTCCCCGAAAGCTTTAGCAGTGTTTGCAGCATCTTGACCCGTCATTGCATCGACTACAAACAAAGTCTCAACCGGTTTAATAGCGGTATGCAAATCTTTAATTTCAGCCATCATTTCGCTATCGACGGCTAATCGACCAGCGGTGTCGACCAACAACACATCAAAATGCTGTAATTTTGCATGCGCAAGAGCCCGATTGGCAATTTCAATAGGAGCTTGCTGGATGTCTGAGGGAAAAAACTCAACTCCCACTTCTAGCGCGAGTGTTTCCAACTGTTTAATCGCCGCGGGACGATAGACATCTGCAGAGACCACCAATACCTTTTTCTTTTCTCGCTCTTTTAGCATTTTTGCTAGCTTGGCAACAGTAGTGGTTTTACCAGCACCTTGCAAACCAGCCATCAACACTACAGCTGGAGGAGTTGCCGCTAAATCCAACCTTGAATTAGCCTCCCCCATCACTCGAATAAGTTCTTCGTTGACGATTTTGACGAATACTTGACCAGGCTTTAAGCTAACTGATACCTCTTGACCGACCGCACGCTCTTTAACGCCACTGATGAAATCTTTTACCACTGGCAGCGCTACATCTGCTTCCAACAGCGCCATGCGCACTTCACGTAAAGTGTCTTTAATATTATCTTCTGTTAATTTTGCCTGACCAGTGACCGCTTTCAGGGTGCCGGTTAATCGCTCTGATAAATTCTCGAACATACTCGCCTCTTAAATCTTTTTACTGTGCTGTTGCGCTGACCCTGAGATTTGTTGGTAACTTTTAAAATCAGCTGCTTTGAATATCGAGCATTGTAACTCAATCATGCTATTTTCGCCTACCGCATTGCGTGATTAAATAAGAACCAAACGATACTTAAGCGGTTTTGCTCGATAAACCATAACATTGTCAGAGAAATTCGATCATTTTACGAATCTGCAAGTAACCTTGAGCAAGAAACAGGTGATTACGCGCCCTTTTCTAATTAATCTTCGATACCCTGAGCTCTGCACAGTAAAGTTTGGCTTTGTTGAGAGGCTCTCAGCTTAAGTAGCTAGTTTTTTGCCACTGTTGATCTGTTTATGAGAGGAAACTAATCTACAATCAGCTATGATTTTATGGCAAAATAGCGCCCCACAAGGAGACGCTTAATGTTAACGGTTTTTATTTTCATCACAGTTTTGTTATACGGGCTGAGCGCAGGCATTCAATATTTTCACTTAGTCAATGCTGCGGGTACCTCATTCTTACACAACAGACATATCACCAAAATTCTGGGCATTGTTGCACTTGTTTTTCACACGCTGATCCTACAGCAGTCACTGCACTTGGAAGGGGGTATTAATTTCAGTTTTTTTACCACTGGCTCACTCGTTAGCTGGCTGGTCGCTTTAGTGTTGATTATTAGCAGTTTAAAACAAAAAGTTGACAATTTATTCATCGTGGTACTGCCGATGGCGGCGACCCTCGCGCTGCTGGATTTCCTCTTGACTCAACCCCAGCCAAAGCCTTACGCACCAGGCGTTATCAGCCATATTTTACTATCGATTTTATCCTATAGCATTTTTACCTTAGCCGCTTTTCAAGCCGTTTTATTACATCGCCAAGATCACGCCTTAAAACGCAATATTTCCGGCCGCTTTCTCAACTCTCTACCGCCGCTGCAGACCATGGAAAGACTGCTGTTTGAAATGCTTTGGACTGGATTTATTCTACTTTCCGCGGCTTTAGTGATAGGTTTTATCTACGTCGACGACATTTTGGGTCAGCACTTAGTGCACAAAACGGTGTTGTCTCTACTCTCCTGGACGATCTTTGCCACGCTATTGTGCGGCCGGATTTTTTGGGGATGGCGTGGACACAAGGCAATTCGCTGGACAATTGGCGGCTTTCTTTCGCTGATGCTCAGCTTTTTCGGATCAAAACTAGTACTTGAATTGATTAATATCCAAAGTTAACCTTCCACAATTGTTATTTGTATTGACAGCCAGAGCTGCTAATCAGACAATAGCGAAATCTAAATTATACAGGATCCACTACCTTGGAAGACGCGTCGATCAGCCTACTTTTAGGCATTCTCTGCTTCTTGATTTTATGCTCTGCCTTTTTCTCAAGCTCAGAAACCAGCATGATGTCGCTCAATCGCTATCGTTTAAAAAACCTAGTAAAGCAAAAGCACCCAGCCGCCAAAAAAGCACAGAAGCTGCTTGAACAACCAGAGCGCCTCATCGGCGTGATTCTAATTGGCAATAACTTTGTAAATATCCTCGCCTCGTCAATCGCCACTATTGTCGCCTTTAGACTCTGGGGAGATGCTGGCATCGCCATATCAACGGCGACCTTGACCATCGTTATTTTAATTTTTGCAGAAGTCACTCCTAAAACAATTGCCGCGCTGCACCCTGAAAAAATTGCTTTTCCTGCCGCTCACGTACTCGGCCCTCTGCTGAAGATCATGTATCCACTGGTCTATGTGGTCAATCAGATTACTAACGGTATTTTGCACCTCTGCGGCATATCCACCACTAGCAATGACAGTAAAAACCTCAGCACTGAGGAGCTGCGCACTATCGTCAATGAATCGGGTGACACTTTACCCCAGGGCAAGCAGTCGATGCTACTTGGCGTACTCGAACTAAACGAGGTGACTGTAGAAGATATTATGATTCCGCGCAGTGAAATCATCGGTATTGATCTGGATGCAGACTTTCAGCAAATCCTCGATATCATCACCTCCTCTGAACATACTTTACTGCCGGTGTTTAACTCTGACATTAATAAGACTATCGGCATTTTGCACTTACGCGATTTAACCAAGCTAATCCAACAGAATAATTTATCTAAAACCACCTTAGTGCAAACCATACGCGAGGCCTATTTCATTCCGGAAAGCACCCGCTTACAGGTCCAGCTGATCAATTTTTTAAATGAAAATCATCGGTTGGGGCTAGTGGTCGACGAGTACGGTGATATTCAAGGCATAGCGACCTTGGCAGATATTCTGGAAGAGATAGTTGGCGAGCTTTCCAGCCAACAAAATGAGCAGAGCAGCGAAATCCACAAACAGGCAGATAATAGCTATATTATTGAAGGCTCTGCATTTATTCGTGAAATTAATAAATCACTAAATTGGCAATTACCGACTAATGGCCCCAAGACTCTCAACGGATTGATTACTGAAACACTAGAGGTGATCCCTCAGGCCAATGTCTGTTTAAAAGTAGCTCACTACCACATTGAAACCCTACAAATTTCTGACAATCAAATTAAATCATCGCGGCTGTTCGCTTTAGACTCTCCTGAAGATGACGACGATTAAGCGCTTAAAAAAGCTAGCCGCTGGTTTTAGTCACTTTATTAGCGGATAATTTTTTATGCTACCTATTCTAATCATCTATACTGGCGGCACTATTGGCATGCAGCCTAGCGCCAGTGGTTATCAAACCAGTAGCGGCATGTCGCAGCTGATAGCCAACGCTTTTAATAGCAGCGCATTAGAACAGCTAAAGCCCTTCGAAGTACTAGAGTTCCCTCGGTTAATCGACAGTTCGAACGCCCAGCCTCATGACTGGCTAGCGATTGCCCAGTGTATTGACGATAACTACCGACAATATGCTGGATTTATAGTATTACATGGCACGGATACTATGGCTTACACTGCCGCGGCATTACACCATATATTAGGCGAAAGCATTAAGCCGGTAATCGTCACGGGCTCACAAATCCCAATGTGTAAAGCCCGTAGCGATGGGCCCGGCAACATACAAGATGCGATACTTTTCGCACGCAGCGGTAAAGTTAACCAAGTGTGTCTTAGCTTTGCCGGCACACTAATCGCCGGTGCCTGCGCTAAAAAAGTAGATACTAGCGCGCTCGCTGCATTCACTAGCTATAATTCTCGCCCCCTAGCGGTCGCTGACATTACTTTGAACTTTACCGAACAGCACAGGCCACTCAACCAGTCACGGCCAGAGAATCGCCAGTCATCGTTCAAATTATCGCCCCTGCAACCGCAGAGTGTCGCGGTACTACTGCTCTACCCAGGCATCAGTAAAGTGAGTATCGATGCGGCTTTATTAGACGAAAAGATTAAGGCAGTGGTGATGCTCAGCTACGGCGCAGGCAACCCCCCCGATCAGAACAGCGACTTAATTGAGGCTTTAGAGGCAGCGGTAGAACGAGACGTGGTGGTTATCAACATGACGCAATGCTATCGAGGAAAAGTAGCACAAGGCACTTATGCTGTAGGGTCGGTACTAAATAAACTAGGCATTATTAGCGCGCTCGATAGAACCTTAGAAGACCTAGTAACCGATCTTTATATCAACCTCGACAGCTACCGGTAAGACATGCTGAAACTAAATTCTTTAACGCTTGGCACACACCGGGCAATCGGGATCCGCTTTCAACTTTAGCGACTGCCACTGCATGTTTTTTCCATCGAAAATCAGCAGTCGCCCAACCAGAGTACCACTCATCCCAGTCAGTACTTTAATTGCCTCTATCGCCTGCATCGAACCTATCACACCGACTAGCGGCGCCAGCACTCCCGATTCAGCACAGCTGAGATCATCGTTACCCGCCTCTGGGTAAAGGCACTGATAACAAGCTGTATTTGGCTGGCGAGGATCGATAGTCAGTAACTGCCCCTCCATGCGAATCGCCGCACCACTGACCAGGGGAACCATTTGTTCAACACAGCATTTATTTATCATGAAGCGACTTTTAAAATTATCAGTGCAATCGACCACCAAATCGACAGATTTGATGTACCGACTAAGCTGCTCACTATCCAAACGCCGCTTTACTTGCTCCACGCGCACATCGGGATTTAACAGCGCGATACGCTGCGCTGCAGAGTCAACTTTTGCCGCGCCGACACTGCGTTCATCATGAATAATCTGTCGCTGCAGATTTGATATTTCAACCTCATCATCATCAACTAATATCAGTTTCCCGACTCCTGCTGCCGCCAGGTACATAGCCACAGGACTACCCAAGCCTCCCAAACCGACCAGCAGCACACTGGCGGCAAGCAACTTCTCTTGCCCTTCTATATCTACATCACCGAGCATTATTTGCCTAGAGTACCGCAGTAACTGCTGATCAGATAACATCTATTAGCTCCAACTTAATATGGTTTTATTAATTATCGAGGCTCACATCCAGCCCATACACCTAGTGTCACCCGGTCATTAGCGGCTAGATCTTGCTCGGTACGCACTGCTGCAAAGCCTCGTTTGGCGAACAAATCCCGCACCTGCGGCCCTTGGTTGTAGCCATGCTCTAATAGCAAACAGCCATGTTCAAGTAAATAATCAGGGGCTTGCTGGATGATTAATTTAATATCTTGCAGACCATGATCAGCACTGGTAAGCGCGCTCAAAGGCTCAAACCTAACGTCGCCTTCAGCTAAGTGCCGATCTTGTTCTTCAATATAGGGAGGGTTGGAAACAATGACATTAAAGCGCTTGCCCCGATGGGGTTCAAACCAACTACCAGTAGTAATTTCGACATTATCGAGCCTTAACTGACATCGATTGCTTTCGGCTAACGCAGCCGCCGCCGGCAGATAATCAGAGGCAAAAAAGCTCCAGTTAGGCTGCTCACTCGCCAGCGCCAAGGCGATAGCTCCGGTACCGGTACCAAGATCAAGCACTGTGATGCCAGCTGCAGGCTGATCTTTAAACTGCAGACCTTGCGCCTTATTAGCCACAGGTAAGCCTAAGCCCAACACCAACTCAACTAACAATTCGGTATCTGGGCGGGGAATCAATGTATCTTTAGAGACTTTTAAGCGCAAGCTCCAAAAGTCTTGATAGCCTAGCAAGTAGGCGATCGGCTCCCCGACACAGCGCTGCGCTAACAGTTTTTCAAATGCGGCCTGCTCCTGGCTAGTCAGGTATTTTTCAGGCCAGGTAAACAAATAACTGAACGGTTTGTGCAACACATGCGCTAGTAATAACTGCACATCCAATTGCGGGCTCTCGCTGCTAGCAGTTAACCGCCGACTGTGTAACAGCGCCTGTGCAATACTAATCTGTGCCATTGTTTATACGGCGACTCAATCGCCCAACTCACTCAACAACTCTGTTTGACGCTCTATTTGCAAGGGTCCGATAATTTGGCCAAGCTGCCCTTCCATCACTTCTCCCAACTTATACAAAGTTAAATTAATCCGATGGTCGGATAAGCGCCCCTGAGGAAAGTTATAAGTGCGTATCCGCTCAGATCTATCGCCGCTTCCCACTAAACTTTTGCGAGTATCCGCTTGTTTAGCAGCATGTACTTCCTCTTCAGCCGCCTGTAAACGAGCCGCCAGCAAAGACATCGCTTTAGCTCGGTTCTTGTGCTGCGAGCGCTCCTCCTGACATTCAACGACTACCCCTGTCGGAAGATGGGTAAGACGCACTGCGGAATCAGTTTTGTTAACATGCTGACCACCGGCTCCCGAGGCGCGATAGGTATCAACTCGCAAATCTGCTTTATTGATTTGAATTTCATCCACTTCATCCATTTCAGGCATCACTGCAACTGTGCAAGCAGAGGTATGCACCCGCCCCTGAGATTCAGTCTCCGGAACCCGCTGTACGCGATGCACCCCTGATTCATACTTCAAATGCGAGAATACATCAGTGCCGACCACTCGAGATATGATCTCTTTATAGCCGCCGTGCTCCCCGGCATTAGCGCTGATTATTTCGATCCGCCAACCCATTGCATCGACATACTTAGAGTACATGCGAAATAGATCCCCGGAAAATATAGCCGCCTCATCTCCCCCTGTCCCGGCCCGCACCTCAATAAAGACGTTGCGGCTGTCGTTGGGATCGGTAGGCAACAGCAGTACTTGCAACTGCGACTCTAACGTCTCAATTTGTTGCTTAGCGCTGCGGTACTCTTCTGCCGCCATTTCACGCATGTCCGGATCATCATCGTCCGCCATTAATTTAGCTTCGGCGAAGTCATCTTCCGCTGCAGCAAATTTTTCAAAGGCTAAGACAATAGGCTCTATTTCAGCATACTCTTTAGAGTGAGATCTAAAGGTCTCTTGATCAGATATTATTTCAGGTGTACTCATCAGCACAGCTAGCTCTTCATATCTCTCGGCCAATTTATCTAATTTTAATCTTACGGATTCTTTCATCCTAATTCCTCAACAGCTAAGCGCTACTCTTCATCATTTTGCAACTGGAAGATTTCTTCCACTAGATCGATTATTTCACCGCGCCCCTGAGCACTGGCCTTCCTAAGCTGAATACTGGGGTGGTGTAATACTTTATTGGTTAATCTTCTAGCCAACTCAGTGATGACCTGCTCTGCATCATCCCCTTTGGCTAAATTTTTCAGGGCAAATTTAATTTCACTATCACGCAGCAATTCTGTTCTGCTACGCAGTGCTGTCAACGTATTTACCACACTTCTCGAGCGCTGCTCTAAAACATATTTATCAACACCTTGAATAATGATCTGCTCAGCTTCAAGTGCGGCGCTCTGGCGTTGTTGTTGATTTTTTTGAATGACCTGCTGCAAATCATCGACAGTGTATAAATAGACATCATCTAACTCTTTAACTTGCACTTCTATATCTCTGGGCACCGCTATATCGATCATAAACATCGGCTGATGCTTACGTTGTTGCAATGCCGTCTCAACCGCCCCTTTGCCCAGTACTGGCAACTGCGAAGCGGTAGATGCGATAACAATATCGGCTCGATGCAACATCTGTGGAATATCGCCCAACAAAATCGCCTCGCCATTGAAATTAGCCGCCAATTTTTGCGCCCTATCCAACGTTCGATTAGCGACGCAGATCTGCTTCACCCCCGCATTGACTAGATGTCTTGCGACCAGTTCTATGGTTTCGCCGGCACCGATTAATAAAGCGCGGCTCTCCTGCAAATCAGAGAATATATGCTGTGCTAAGCTAACTGCGGCATAGGCAACTGAGACTGGGTTTTCACCAATAGCGGTGTCGGTGCGAACTTTTTTTGCAACAGTAAACGCCTGTTGAAAAAGCTGACCTAATTCACCTTTCATCAAACGCAATTTTTGCGACACAGCAAAGCTAGATTTTAACTGACCTAAGATTTGCGGCTCGCCCAACACCAGCGAATCTAAACCGCAGGCTACCCGCATCATATGCTGCACTGCCGCTTGATCAGTGTGACAATAAACACTACTTTTAATATCAGCTAATGGTAGGTTTTTATAAACACTCAACCAGTTTAACAAAGCATCGGCACTACACTTGTCCGCAGAGCAATAAATTTCAGTGCGATTACACGTTGAAAGGATCGCTATTTCATTTAAATCAGCAAATTGCTTCGCATCAACTAAGGCCTCCTCCATGACTGCGGGAGTAATAGCTAAGCGTTCACGTACATCTAAGGATGCCGTTTTATGATTGATACCCAATGCCAATAGGGTCATATTAAACAAGTCACTTATAGAGAACCCACTTTGAAAGAAGCATAGCACCACAGATTACTAAGATTAAAAAACGCGGTATAATAACAACTCTGGCGAATAATTTCGCTACATCTCGTTTTTATTTAAAATAAAGCCACTAAAGATAAGAAACCTCTGAACAAGTCCCGCATCTCCCTGTCACTTGTTGATAGGCTGTATAGTTATCGATTGCAAGCATTCACACTAGAGGGAGTTATTTAGTGCTGGCCTTCGCAGCCAAGCAAGTGCTTAGTTCTATATGACGACTACCTGCCCCCGCAGGCTCGGCGAGTATTAGCCTAACCACAGCAGAATCAATAACTTGTGCTATGCAGCACAGTGAAGCCACTTCAGGTATTAACTATACAAAAGAGAGACGATCATCATCACACCAATCTATTACGAATGATTAAAACTGATTAGCCATGCAGCTGTCTTAATATGTTATAAGATGGGTTCTCGAATCACATTGTCTATACTGTACGAAGCGGACTAAACGACCTGTTTTTCAAAAATCATTGCCATGCTGAGTTTTCAAGAGAAGAAATGCTTAAAAGGATACAATTAATAGTGATCACCTTGCGCCCCATTTTAATACTATTATCATTTGCTGGTGTATTTGGCTGCGCCACAAACTCACACTCCTCTGCGGACACCGATAAACCACCGACTACTTACATCCCAGGCGAACTCAATGGTCAAACATTATACGACCTTCTCACGGCTGAATTAGCCAGCAACCAACAAAACTACCACTACAGCTTAGCAAAATATTTAAAGCAGGCAGCCCTGACCAATGATGCAGGTATCGCCAAACGTGCCGTTTATTTAGCCCGGCACCTTAAAGATCAGAAATCGCTAACTGAAGCCATTCAAATATGGATGAGCGCCGCACCGCAAGATGCGGAGCCTCAGCAAATATTCGCTAATATTTTAATCACTCAAGGAAAATACACCCGGGCTATGCCCTATTTCAACCGGGCGTTAGCAATGGGTGAAAACAAAGTGTTGCTACTCCTGAGCTCACAAGTTGAAAACATGAACGAGACTGAGCTTACAGCTTACGTGCAGCTATTAGCGTCACCAGTGAAAGGCTCTTCCCTTGATAGCGAGCGCTTAGTAACCTTAGGTATTTTACAGGCTAAACTAAAAAAACATGAACAAGCACTGATCAGCTTTAATAGCGCATTGAGCATATCTGCCGATCTGCCTACAGCCCTATTAGAAAAGGCCGAGACCCTCAGAAGCTTAAAACGCTATCTTGAATCTTTAAAATCAATTGATATATTATTAAAAAACGCCAGCGAAAATCTACAGTACAACGCTTTAAAAATTCAATTATTATTCTTGTTAAAAAGAGATCGCCAAGCACTCTCCAGCATAGATACATTGATAGCGTCCAAGCCTAAAGAAACTGCTTTCCATAATTACTTAGCCCTTACTGCCCTGGACTTCAACCAACTCGAAAAGAGTAAATTTATTTTTCAATCTTTATTAGCAAAGCAGCCTAATAACACGACACCCCACTATTATTTAGGTATTATTGCTGAGCGCAATAACCTTTTCCCACTGGCAATACAGCATTATTTGCAAGTCACTAACGGTAAAATCACTTTACAGGCCCACACTCTAGCGATCGCATTACACCAAAGTGCCACGGATAAAAAAGCAGTCGTACAAATTGCCAATGACTTTATAGAGCAAAAGAATAGCGATCAAGTTTCCTATGTACTAATGCTTGCCGACTGGCTAAATAAATTTGATTTTAACACTGATGCGATTGCCCTATTGAACAAGCAGCTGCTTTTAAAACCTGATAATACTGATTATTTATACTCTAGAGCCATGTATCTAGAGCCACTAGACTTTAATGCAGCAGAGCGAGATTTCAAAAAAGTTCTGCGCATCACCCCCGATAATGCAGCGGTACTGAACGCATTTGGCTATACTTTAACCGTCCACACTTCCCGCTATGCAGAAGCGCTCACCCTGATAGAAAAAGCCCTTGAGCTCAGCCCTAAAGACCCTGCGACTATCGATTCAATGGGCTGGGTTCTATATAAATTAAAACGCTATGATGAAGCTGTTGAATATTTATCAGCGGCCTATTTGCTATATAATGACCCGGAAGTGGCCTCCCATTTAATTGCCGCATTAGCTAGTATTAAGGCATTTGACAGGGCACAGAAACTGTTTGATGAAATTAGTGGCAGTCACCCAAACAACAAATTCGTCGAACAAGCCCGTAAATCTCTTGAGAAACAACAATGAAATTAGCAATTGGATTATTTTTGTCCCTTTTAGTACTAGCGGGCTGCAGCACTGCACCACAAAAAAGCTCAAGTTCAGAGCCCGCTGTTTTCAGCTGGCAAGAACACTTCAAAAACATCAGCAACATCCAGCAGTGGGATGCCAGCGCCAAAATAGCCATAAAAGTAAAAGGCAAAACACAGTCGGCAAAAATGATTTGGCTACAACAAAATAATAACTATCAAATCGAATTTAGCGGCCCCTTTGGCCACGCCGGTCCAAAATTGCACGGCGACGCTAAAATGGCCACCTTGCTAATCCCAAAAGAACAGCCAATAAAAGGCAACAACACCAGCGAACTTTTACAGAAACGCCTAGGCTGGCAACTACCAGTCGAAAATGCAAAATTTTGGATTCTTGGCATCCCCTCACCTCTGAGTGAAAGTAAAGTAACCCTAAAAGAGGAACGACTAACCACCCTTCAACAAGACGGTTGGACCATCAATTACCCTAAGTATAAAACCGTTGACAACCACCCCCTCCCCGCAAAGATAATACTCACTAAAGAAGACCTGAGATTATTACTGATAATCTATAAATGGAAAATCAATGCACAGCCGGTAAACTCATAATCTATTATATAACTAAGTGATGTTTTTCCAGCGACAGTCTTGACCTTTTGGCTAATTTACAGCAGAATACGGCCGCGATTTTGGGCGACAATTACAGCTAACGAAAAGCAATAATCCAACTTCTTTAGTGTACTGCTAAGGTATTCGGCTAGAGACTGGTAGGATGATTTGTTTATCAATTAGTTAATTAATTTGTAGCGGTTTTTCACTACAATTAACACTAAAGCCCCATACAATTAATACTAAGATACCTCTGCATAACGCTGCGAGCGCAGTAGTTATGCAGAGCTCTCACTAAATCAGACTATCTAAAAGGTAAGTTCCATGTCTCAGTTAATGGTTTTCAGTGGTAATTCTAATCCTGAGTTAGCGCTTAAGGTAGTTGAAATATTAGAAATCCCAATTGGCAAAGCTCACGTTGCCCGCTTTAGCGATGGCGAAGTTAGCCTTGAAATCCAGGAGAACGTACGCGGTAAAGACGTTTTTATTATCCAATCAACTTGCTTTCCTACCAATGATAATTTAATGGAATTAATTGTCATGGTAGATGCTTTACGTAGAGCATCAGCGACACGTATTACCGCGGTTATCCCGTATTTTGGATACGCCCGTCAAGATAGACGCCCGCGCTCTGCTCGAGTCGCGATCAGCGCTCGTATTGTCGCGGACATGATTACTAATGTCGGCGTCGACAGAGTAATGACCATGGATTTACACGCCGATCAAATACAAGGTTTTTTCAGCATCCCAGTAGACAACGTCTACGGATCTCCGGTGCTACTTGACGACATTATCGGACAAAATTACCAAAAATTAATCGTAGTTTCACCTGATGTAGGCGGTGTAGTGCGAGCCAGAGCAGTCGCTAAACAGCTAGACTGCGAGCTGGCAATTATTGACAAGCGCCGCGAGCGCGCCAACGAATCACAAGTAATGAATATCATTGGCGATGTAAAAGGCCGCACTTGTATTTTAATTGATGACATGACCGATACCGCTGGTACCTTATGCAAAGCGGCGCAAGCACTAAAGGAAAATGGTGCCTCTAAAGTTTACGCCTACGCTACCCATCCAGTATTATCTGGACCGGCAGTCAACAACATAATTAACTCCTCGATTGATGAGTTAATTATCACCGATACTATCCCGCTTTCAGCAGACGCTGTTGCCTGCCCTAAAATCCGCCAACTCACCGTCGCACCACTATTAGCGGAAGCACTACGCAGAGTATCGAACGAAGAATCAATCAGCGCCATGTTCCGTTGAGTCAACACTCAATATAATCTGGTGCCGGTAAATATTCTTTTAACAATACCGTTAAAAGAATAGCAACTTAGCGCAACGAGAGCATTTAATCTCACAGGCGTGTCCTTGGGCTTAAAACCAAACAGCTAAGTTTAACTACAGTGAATCTGGTCGCGGTTTCGCTGAAATATTAATAGGTAATAAAATGAGCAATTTTACAATCAATGCAGTCATTCGTGAAGATCAGGGGAAAGGAGCGAGCCGCCGCCTGCGCAAAGAAGACATGGTTCCTGCCGTTGTATACGGTGGAGCAAAGAACAAAAAGCCACTTTCACTATCTTTAGTCAATAAAGATTTTATCAAACTGACTAACAATGATAACTTTTTCTCTTCTATCATCACTCTAGTTATTGATGGAAAAGAAGAAAAAGTAATTATTAAAGATTTACAACGCCATCCTGCTAAGCCTTTATTGTTACACGCTGACTTTCAGCGCATCACTAAAACTAGCAAGATTAGCATTAAAGTACCTATCTCATTCGAAAATTTCAGCCAGTCAGTCGTTGCTAAAGCAGCCGCTAAATTCGCTGTTGAAGCGAATGTTGTTGAAGTTCTATGCCTAGCTGACAAACTTCCTGAATCTGTTAGCGTTGACTTAACTAATGTTGTTGAAGGTCAAGTAGTTCACTTGTCTGACATAACTGTTCCTGCCGGCGTTGAAATCGTTGCTTTACGTCGCGGCGAAGATCACAACCAAAGTATCGGTTACGTTTATTCTCCACGTGGCACTAAAGAATAACTTCTTGCTTTTAAGCATTTAGACTTAGATTTAAGAGTGGCGCAGATGAAAGATGGTATGAGTGACAAAATCGAGCTTATTGTTGGACTGGGAAACCCTGGTGCTAAGTATGCTCAGACACGTCACAATGCCGGCGCAGCGTTTGTCGAGCAGCTTGCTTCAAAGCTGCTCGTCAATCTCATTGAAGAAAAAAAATACTCCGGCTGCTATGCGCAAGCGCATATTAATGGCCAAAAAGTGCACTTACTAATCCCCGGCACTTATATGAACTTAAGTGGTTCATCCGTTGTAGCACTCGCCAATTTCTACAAGATCCTACCGCAGAACATTTTAGTTGCTCACGACGAGTTAGACATCAATCCTGGTACCGCTCGATTCAAAAAAAGTGGCGGCCACGGTGGCCATAACGGCTTGAGAGACATTATCAGTAAGCTGGGCAACAACAGGGACTTTTACCGTTTACGGATTGGCATCGGCCATCCTGGCGTAGCAAAAGATGTAGCTGACTTTGTATTGAGCAAAGCTCCGAGCAGCGAACAGCAATTAACCCAACTCGCCACAGACGAAGCTCTGCATTTTAGCCAACAGGCAATTGCCGGTGAATGGCAGTTGGCGATGAACAAACTACATAGTTTCAAAGCCTCTTAACCCACCGCAAAGCTAGTGGTTAAATCTACTCAGAAGTGTAATTTTCTATCATTCCCTCTTTAAACGTATCTGACGCTCAAATTATATTTCCACTAGCATCTAGGGTGCATTACAATACCGCAACTAAAAATTAGTGTGTATATCTGCAGCTAATTCATCGCAATTTTTATCTTAAATAATGATCACATATTCGATCAACTTGAGATACAGCAACACTAAGGATCAAAAATCATGGGTTTTAAATGCGGCATCGTCGGTTTGCCAAACGTTGGAAAATCAACACTGTTTAATGCACTTACCAAAGCGGGCATCAGTGCTGAAAATTTCCCTTTTTGCACCATCGAGCCCAACTCCGGTATTGTGGCAATGCCAGATCCGAGACTCGATCAACTCGCCACTATCGTCAATCCAGAAAAAGTTATACCGACCACTATGGAATTCGTCGACATTGCAGGATTAGTTGCCGGCGCCTCTAAAGGTGAAGGTCTAGGCAATAAGTTTTTGGCAAATATCCGTGAAACCGATGCGATTGCCCATGTAGTGCGCTGTTTTGAAGATGAAAACGTCATCCATGTCGCCAATAGGATCGATCCGGCTGCAGATATCGATATTATCAATCTTGAACTGGCCATGGCCGATTTAGAGTCGGTAGAAAAACAGCTACTGAGAAATAAAAAGTTAGCCAAAGGTGGCGACAAAACTGCAGTAGCAGCCCACGCTGTGCTAGAAAAGCTGCTGCCACATTTAGAGGAGGGCCTCTCAGTCAGAGCAATGGATCTGACTGATGATGAACTCAGCATCGTTAAGACTTTCCATCTCATTTCAGTAAAGCCCACCATGTATATTGCCAACGTCGATGAAGAGGGCTTTGCAGACAACCCGCATTTAGATATTGTTAAAGCTATTGCAGAAAAAGAAAATGCGGTTGTGGTGGTTATTTGCAATAAATTAGAAGCGGAAATTTCCGAACTCGACAACGAAGAACGCGATGAATTTCTAGAAGACATGGGCATGCAAGAACCAGGCTTAGACAGAGTCATTCGCGCCGGCTACGAGCTGCTCAAGCTACAGACTTACTTTACAGCGGGTGTTAAAGAAGTTCGAGCATGGACCGTTAAAATTGGCGCTACAGCACCGATGGCTGCCGGCGTTATCCACACAGATTTTGAAAAAGGTTTCATTCGCGCCGAGATTATTTCCTTTGCACATTTTATCGAATTCAAGGGAGAACAAGGCGCCAAAGATGCGGGAAAGTGGCGTTTAGAAGGCAAGGAATACATCTGCCAAGATGGCGATGTGATTCATTTTAGATTTAACGTATAAATTCCACCCATCACCTTTTTAAATCATTATTTGCAAAGCTGATTAGAGTTTTGCCGATATTTTGTACAAGATAAATTATTTTTAGTAAAAAGCGCAATTATTCTAGTTTTTTTAAGTTTTTGGTGTTGACACAAAACCCAAAACAGAGAATAATTCGCGCCTCAAATGAAGAGGCAATGTAGCTCAGCTGGTTAGAGCATCGCATTCATAATGCGAGGGTCGCAGGTTCGAGTCCCGCCATTGCCACCATTCATTTGTAGTTGGGGTATCGCCAAGTGGTAAGGCAACGGGTTTTGATCTCGTTTTTTCTCGTCATTCGTAGGTTCGAATCCTTCTACCCCAGCCAATTTTAAACATCCTTTTCAGCCATTAAAAGCCCACCTAAATTAAAACTTGCCCAGCTTTTATGTTATCCTCCAGTTGTGCAACTATCTACCCATATAAATATATATCCCTCCACTGGAATAGCTTAGACTAGCGTCTATACTTTTCACTAACTTATTCTTCAACAGCGAGCCCTGAACTGTTCTTTACAGGAGTAGAGACAAAGATGAACGCGTCACCTTCAAATAAAATTGCGTCAACACAACACTTAAAGTTCGGTATAGCCAGGCAAAATATTTATATTATTTTTATTGAGTTTTGCAGCACAGAAACCAGTAATATTATTTCTTTCTTACGCGATAACCAATTTGCCCCTAGAGGCAAAAATATCGACAGCATCGATCAATTATTAGAGGCATTTTCAGAGCGCTCTTGGGACTTAATTATTTGTCAGCCACAAAAGAGCGCCTTTGACCCCTATTTAATGGCTAGAACGCTAGCAGAATTAGAAAAAGATATCCCGGTGCTACAACTCAGAGAACAGCCAGATAAAGCAAACATCACTGAAGGTCTTTTAAACAATATCCAAGCTGTTATACCAAGAGATGACTACCCATTACTGCTTTTATTCATTCAACGTGAATACAGCTATTTACAGAGCCGACGATCGGCTAGGTTATTGCAGTTGCAATTGTCTGACTCTCATAAGCGCTGCAAAATGCTGATGGATCACTCTGCACTGGCGATTGCCATTATTCACAACCAGAAAATAATTTATCTCAATGATGCTTTCTGCAATTTGTTTGGTTTTCAAGTGCATAATAATTTATTGCACAAGCCCATTCTCAACTTGGTAGCCTCTCAAGAAAGGTCTGGCTTTAGCAAATTACTTGCTGGCTTTATCGATAGCGGCCAAAACATGCAGCCATACCAAGTACTAGCTAAACGTGCTGACAATAGCAACTTTACGGCTCACTTAGAAATTCAACAAGTTCACTACCAACAGAAAGACTGTATTGAAATCATTGTCGATAACACCAGAAATCTACATACAGAACATAAATTTTCTGAATTAGATGCTATCACCGGACTCTACAGTATAGATTTCTTTACCGAGGCACTGGAAAGTAATGTAAAACTTGCCCATCGCGGCGGAAATAATTGCCATTTATTGTATATAGACGTGCTTAATTTAAAAAATATTCGCAGTCATTTAGGAAACGAGGCATTTATAACTATTGCTCGGGATATCGCTGACATCCTCAATGAAGAATTTAGTAAATCACACCTGATAGCAAGGCTCAACGATAATATTTTTGCAGTTATTTATTTAGATCCTAATAGTAAAAAAACTGAGAAACTAGCTTATAAGTTACAAGCTAGGCTCAATAGTCATGTAACTATCTATAAACAAGAAAAATTGCAGACTGAAAATGTGATCGCTATAGTCACCCTGACAGACACTGCACCATCCGCTCAACAATTAATAGAGCGAGCACAACGCGCTATTGTACAGTCTGAAAATTCATCCGAAAACCCAGCCAAAGTAGTTTGGTACCATCCGAAAAAGTCCACTGCTACAAGCTCACATCAACAACAATCAATCGTTCAAGTTCGAGAAGCTATAGCGCAGGGAAAACTACGCTTATTGTTTCAACCTTTGGTACCTTTAGTTTTTGCCAGCGAGCAGCAACACTACGAAGTACTGTTACGTATGATTGGTACCAACAATGAGAACATTCTACCTGCCAACTTTTTATCCAGTTTCAGCCACGCCAATTTAAACGAGGAGATGGATAGATGGGTTATTGCTCAAAGCATCAATCAATTTAGACACGAACTTGATAATAATAAACAGCCCAAGCTATTTATTAGTGTTACGGACACAGTCTGGGAAAGGGAAGCGCTGTTATTATGGATAGCAGAATCCTTGAGAAAAAGTAGAATTCAGGCCGACCACATTGTCATACAAATTAGTGAACTTGAATCTGCCAACAAGCTAGCAAAAGCCAAATATTTTGTAGATGGCCTACGTCAATTAAATTGCTTAGTCTGCCTTAAACACTACGGCAGCACCAACAACTCACAGAGCATTCTTCAAACTCTCGACCCTGATTATGTTAAATTTGATGGTAGTTATATTCGAGAATTAACAGAAGAGCCAGCCTCAGATTTACGCTTTAAATCTTTATTGAGTCATTTAAAAAACCTCGGAAAAGTGACCATAGCACCGCAGGTAGAAACCCCTAAAGTAATGAGACTTTTATGGAAATCAGGAGTCAGCATTATTCAAGGGCATTACCTGCAAGCACCAGAGGAAGAGATGCACTATGACTTTGACCAGTAATCGAGCTATAAGCTATAAGCTATAAGCTATAAGCTATAAGCATGATGCCTTTATTTAGCGGATGCATGATGCAAAATCAATATTTTACACTCTGCATCCACTTTCAAGCCACGGATTAAACTATTGGCCTAAATCAGAAGAATCCCAGCGGATTGATGTCATAGCTGACCAGCATATTTTTAGTTTGCTGGTAGTGATCCAACATCATTTTATGATTTTCACGACCGATACCTGACTCTTTATAGCCACCAAAAGCAGCGTGCGCAGGATACAAGTGGTAACAATTGGTCCACACTCTCCCCGCTTTAATGGCACGCCCCATTCGATAGCACAAATTCATATCCCTGGTCCACAGTCCGGCGCCTAGGCCAAAACTGGTATCATTGGCAATCGCCAGTGCCTCAGCTTCGTCTTTAAAGGTAGTGACGCTGATTACCGGCCCAAAAATTTCCTCTTGGAATATCCGCATATCATTGGTGCCTTTTAACAGTGTGGGCTGCACATAAAACCCTGCATCCAAGCCTGCAACTTTGCCGATTCCCCCTCCAGTAAGCAGTGCTGCACCCTCGGCTTTGCCTATTTCAATATAGGCTAATATTTTATCAAATTGCTCTTTGGAGACTTGCGCTCCAACTTGGCTATCCGTATCTAGCGGGTTCCCCTGCTTAATCCCCTTGGTACGGGCAATTAGCCGCTCGATAAACTCGTCTGCAATAGACTCCTGAACCAGCAGACGAGATGGGCAAGTGCAAACCTCACCTTGATTAAAGAAAGCCAGCGCAGCACCTTCTAAGCATTTATCAATAAACTCATCTTCTTGATCCATAACATCGGCAAAGAATATATTCGGTGACTTACCGCCCAACTCAACCGTAGATGGAATTAAGCTGTCTGCGGCACACTTGAGTATATGTTTGCCCACTGGGCTGGAGCCCGTAAAAGCCAGTTTATCGATACGCTTTGAAGTAGCCAACGCCTGCCCCGCTTCTGCGCCGTAGCCGTTGACGATGTTAAGCACTCCAGCGGGGAGCAGGTCGCCAATCAGTTCCATTAAAATCAAAATCGAGAGCGGCGTCTGCTCGGCGGGCTTTAAAACAATGCAATTGCCGGTCGCCAGTGCTGGCGGTATTTTCCAAGCAGCCATCAGCAGCGGGAAATTCCAGGGAATGATCTGCCCCACGACTCCCAGAGGCTCGTGAAAGTGATAGGCGACAGTGTTGTTATCTATTTCACCGATCGAGCCTTCCTGAGCGCGAATACAGCCGGCAAAGTATCTAAAGTGATCTACTGAGAGCGGCAGATCAGCCGCCATCGTTTCGCGTATACACTTACCGTTATCCCAAGTCTCTGCCAGGGCTAACAGCTCTATATTAGCTTCAATTCTGTCAGCTATTTTAAGTAAAATATTGGAGCGTTCAGTCACTGAGGTTTTAGCCCAGCTGTCTTTAGCTGCATGCGCTGCATCCAGCGCCAATTCGATATCTTGAGCATCGGAGCGGGCAACCTGACAAATGGCCTCGCCGGTCACCGGGGTGGTATTGGTAAAATATTTACCGGCAACGGGAGCAACCCACTGACCGTTAATATAGTTATCATAGTGGCTTTTAAATTTAACACTGGACGCTGCAGAGCCTGGATTTGCATATATCATCGATAAATACCTCTAGTTATTTTTGTTGTCTTCTGTACTATCTTAGGACTAACAATAAAAAACAGCTGTACTGGTAATTCATAAAGCTTGTCTGCCAGTTCAAAAACTTGGCTTATACATGGATGAATTTTATGATTAAGGAGATGCTTGAACAACAGCGAAAAACCCCGCTAGTGCTAGTTGAAAATAAAATATCCTTTGCCGCCGCCGACTCAGAGCTGAGTATTTACGATACGTTTGAGCAGGCATCGAGGATCAGTTTGGTCTCTGATCAACTGATGTTTTGCGGGATGGTTAGCGGCAAAAAAGTAATGCATGCCGACAGCGACGATTTTGAATGCGAATTTCTACCTCACGAATCTTTTGTGATGGCGGCTAACAGCCCCGTTGAAATCGACTTTCCGGTTGCCTGCATCGAGCAGCCGACCACCTGCTTGGCGATTGAAATAGGCGAGGACAGAGTAAAACAAATTGTAGCTAGCTTAAATGCCGACGCCCCTTTACTGAACTACGACCGAGACTGGCAAGACAGTGAGGAATTAGTCCACACTCACCACAACGCCCAAACTCAAGCTTTGCTAAACCGTATCGTGCACATTTTTACCGAGAACCACCAAGATCGAAGTTTAATGATCGATCTTGCGGTCAGCGAACTGATCATCAGGCTGCTTAGACATAAAACCAGAGAATTTATTATTGCCCACAGCCGCCACTTACCGGACCACAATGGAATTAATGCGGCGATCTCCCACATTCAGAAAAACTTCGAACACAATATTAATATCGATCAGTTGTGTAAACTGGCATGTATGAGTAGAACTAAATTTTTTGCTCAATTCAAACAAACTCTCGGCTGCACCCCGCAAGACTTTCTCTATCAATCAAGACTTAAACACGCCGCGCAAATGCTCAGAAATGACGCTAATATTACCGATACTTGTTTCGCGACCGGCTACGCCAACACCAGCCACTTCAGCAGAAGCTTTAAAGCCTGTTACGGCATGAGCCCTAGCCAGTTCAAACTAAGACATGTTAAAACGCCTCTGAACAAGGCACACGCCCTTATTAAATCATAGTAACATATTACAACTTCTTAACTTGTTGAAATTAAATACTTTGTTAGATAGTCGCCAAGTTGAGCGGAGTATGATGGTCAATCAGAAAAATTTAAGGACTTACTTGGCAGCGGCTCTCAGCCGACAATATAGAGAGGGCTGGCACTAATATAGACATCTTCACTCACCGTCTGACCCAACTTGTCAAATACCTGACCTGTCGTTAAATAGCGCTGTTTCTCCCCCGCGCTAAGCCACACTACTTTGAGCGCTTTGCCATCTTTGGATAAAGCGACGCTATGCACGTTCCCCTCTTTAATATAACGTTCAAAAACCGCCCCTTGCAGCCGCATTAACATCTCTTTGTAGACGAAAAAAGCACTTCTTTTACGCAGCCCATCTCGGTGATCAACCAAGCCATAACCGGGGGCAAGCAGTTGGTGCCAATAGACACTTTCAACTTTTTGACTGGCCAGTGCCAACAAATAATACCTGAGTAAATAGTTGGCATAGTCTTCTTCGCCAACACATTCCGTTGCACTGGTTGGCGCCCAAGGTGCGGTATTGGATAGCGGCCAATTCGCTTCGGTCAGCAAGATCTTGCTACTGGTTTTACGACTCAGAACCGCAATCGCATATAAGAAGTCTATTTTTCGGCGGGTATCAAAGATCGCTGTTTGAGTGTTTTCAGGGGCGCCACGTCGATCGACGTACAACAGCGCAGCCAATTTATCATATTTTAATCGATAGCCATTAAACAGCGCCCGTATCGTAAAATGATACTCATAATCTATCACTGATGGCCCAACTAAAAGATAATTGGCAAACTCTCGATCGCGAATTTTTTGTACTACTTGATAAAATTTTAAGTACTCATCGACTGAAAAAAAGCCCCACTTAGTGCGATTGATCGCATTGCCTATTTGAAAGTTGCTGGCGACCCCTGAAAAAGCGCAAAATATTTTATGGATACTACTTGCTAATAAAGCTTTATCTTCGATATGGGCCCGGTCTTGCAAGATATTAATCAAAACATGGCAGCTCTTAAATTTAGCCACAAACTCAACATATTGATCGAGTTGATCCAGATCGGACAAAGGCACTCGCACTTGAATGTTATGACAATTCAACTCTCTCACTAGCTCAACCTGATCCTCTCCTTTGTTTAAATTAACACAGAGCGCAAAGAAGTTATCGGTGTTGTTTTTCGCTCGGGGACGAGCAAAAAAACTGTACAGCAAAGTGATCGGAAAGAGCAATATATTAACGAAGAATAAGCGTAAATAATCAGCTAAGTACTTTTTTTTCATCCGTTTTTTATATTGCCTATCGCCAATTGGATAGGGCTGGTCGGAATGTTCATCCCAGATAAATCTATTTTTCATCAGCGTCAATCAATCCGACACGGGGCGACCTTTCAGTCGTTTTTTGAAATTTTTGATCCGTTTATTGCCCTGGTTATAGGTGCGGGCCAAGCTCAAGCATTGCGCTTTATCTAAATGCGCCCGCTCGGCATATTCAGTGACAATAGTATCTAGGTCATCATCACTGGCCCAAAGCATCGAAAAATTAGCCATTCTTTGGCGCGTGGAAAGGGGCTCGAATTTCATCCGGTTGACATCGATAATTTTAAAGACCAATTGCCCTGCAATCTTCTTAATCAAAATATTACCGGGTGAGTAGTCATTGTGTAAAATACCCCGTTGATGTAACTCTAGACTAAATTGCGCAAAGGCTTTGAAAATCAAATTTCTATCGGCATACAGCAGATCGACCAAGGGCTCCCTAATCGTCAGGTCATAGTCAAACATTTCGCTAATAAAATAACTACCACTGAGCAAACCATTATCGTAAAACTCCACGAAAGCAACCGCTTGCGGAACATGCTCAGCTATTTTCAAAGAGTATCGATAAGAGCGTTGCGCCTTGGATTCACGACAGTATGTGTAGAGTATTTGCTTAGCTAAATTGGGCTTTTTGAAGGACTTAACCACATAATCAGTATTGTTATAGCTGATTTTTTTGATTTTATTACGCGCATCCTGCAGTACAATATCGCTGTTTTCAAAGATTGATTGAATATCTTTTACTAAGTCTATTAGAGACGAAAACTGCGGGTTTAGTTGGTATTTCATAGCGATAGATTTAGTCCTTATCTGCACCTTAAGTTGCCACTCTATGTTATACAGGTTTTCACCAAGATGCGATCAAAGTCAGTAGCGCTGAGCGCTTTTTAATCCATAAAAATATACGAGCGAAAATGCTGCAGTGCGTCTTCACTGACTAGCGTCTCAATCGCAATCGGCTGCAAATTATCATCTAGGCATTTGCCATAGACACTGAGTACATCGATCAAGCTCTGCATTTTCTCTAGACGCTGTTCCTCCGCTAAAAGCGGGGCGTGGGTCGATAGATAAAGTACTGGCTTATGAGCCTGCAAATAGTCTTTTAAACTAGGTAGCAGTTGATACTCCCCGCCTTCAATATCTATTTTCAAAAAATCAAACTGCTTAATTGGAGACAGCGCTAAAAACTGCTGCCACTGCAGTGTCAGTACATCCACACCACTGCCCGGATTATCAAACAGCAGGCTGGTCATACTATCCCCAGGCTTGCCTCTATGGCTGGCCATCCGCGAAATAGACATGCTCTCAGCCAGAGCGAAACTGTAAGACGTGACATTTTTCAGCTTATTTAAATCAATATTCCAACGTAAATAGCGATAAGCGGTCGGATCTGGCTCAAAACAAACCACGTTTTTAGCCAGTTGGGCAGCATGCAACACGGTCGGCCCTATCCAGGCACCTATATCGCAGTAATTAGCATCTTTATGCAGAAAATGATTTAAAACTTTATAAGTATTGGGCTCCCAAGCTCCCGCTGCGGCTTTTTTCCAAAAATCAATATGGTAGGGATCTACTTTAAGATCATAGCCGGCAATGGTCTCCTGCATAAAACCTTGTATTAAATAGCTATCGCGCTTTTCTGATTCAGAGGCAAGCATTTTTTTCTCCCGATCTTTTCTTGTTGCACAACAAAGTTAATCTGAATATAGAATCATGGTTAAAAACTCAATAAGTGACCTCACTGCGTCACATTGCACAAGCTCTTGATTCACTTTGAAGTCATGGATTCAGGTAATAGCTTCAGCTCTCCACCAGCAGCAGTGAGCTATATCTATTGTATCTAACATCTATCTCGTGGCGAACAGTGCAAAATCAACCCTGGCTGGCGAGATTAAAACCAGCACAAGACAATCAATCTTGAGCTGAGTCAGCCTCGGCCACAACTCGCTCTTTAGCAGTCGATTGTATGACTGAGAGGTCGCGAGTGTTCTTTTGTACAGTGATAACGGCAAATAGACTAAGGACGAAGGCCATGCCATAAAAGCCTTTTTCGCTCAGCAACATCTGCGCATTGATTAAGCCGATAATCAGCAGGCCAATCGAGGTGGCAAATGCACCCCAGCAGATAGACATATAGACCTTAGTTACAGTCAACCCCTCGGCGCGATCTCTAATTGATTTCTGCAGCGTGATAGCGGAGAACAGAGCCAATAAAAATATCGCCAGATAGAAACCCTTTTCACTTAATAATAATTCTGCATTCCACAGCCCCAATAGAAAGCCAATCACACCGACGACCAACGCGACCAGTGACGCTGTACTATAAGCTTTAGTAGGCTGATTAGAAGAGAGTGTTAAGTTTTTCATAATATTAATCCTTTTAATTCGTTACGGGAAATCTAGGGCTAGCTTAATCACAGCAGAGTTTTTAAGCTACTTTTATGCTGGAAGCAGCAGCCTGATAAACCATAAGTATTATTAAAATATCCTTTATTGATTATGCACCGCTAAACGGCAATAACAGCGGCGGTGCTTATCTCATCCAGCGATAACATCACACCGCGCTTATCGTGGCTAATTTGGCTTTTTATTCACCGAGTTCAAATTCAACATGGCTAGCATAAATCATTGCAGCAGCAAATTATGCCAGCTGTGCTCTCGCTTGTTTTTCAGCCAGGTATTCATCGTAAGTACCCTGGAAATTAATCACTGACTTATCTTTAATTTCAATCACTCTCGAGGCTAGCGTAGAGACAAATTCTCGGTCATGGCTGACGAAAATCAAGGTGCCATCATAGCCTTTTAGCGCTAGGTTTAACGCTTCGATAGCCTCCATATCCATATGGTTGGTAGGCTCATCCATAATCAGGATATTGGTATCCATCATCATCAGCTTACCAAACAACAGGCGGTTCTTTTCTCCACCGGAACAAACTTTGGCCTTCTTATTGAAATCATTTTCTGTAAACAGCAGCCTTCCCAGCATACCCCGTACTTTTAAATCATCGTGCTTGACTGTTCGCCATTGAGACATCCAATCAAATAGCGACAGCTCAGTATCGAAATCTTCGGTATTATCTTGTGGGCAATAACCAATCACCGCATTTTCGGACCATTTAGCCGTGCCGCTGTCAGCCTGTATCTGATCCATCAAGCAGCGGATTAAGGTGGTTTTACCCGATCCATTTTCACCCAATATCGCTAGTTTGGCTCCTGCTTCAAGGATGATATTTCCACTGGAAAAGAGCTTTTCACCATCGTAACCGTGACTTAAGTCCTCTAGCACTAGCGCCTGACGATGGAGCTTTTTATGTTGCTTAAAATCTATAGCGGGAGTCATCCGGCTAGACGATTTAACATCATCAAGTTTAATTTTATCCATTTTTTTAGCGCGAGAACTGGCTTGCTTTGCCTTTGACGCATTCGCCCCAAAGCGATTTACAAACGCTTGTAACTCATCTATTTCCGCGCTCTTTTTGGCATTTTCAGAATGTAGTTGATCACGAATTAACGATGACGCTGCTAGAAAGTATTCGTAGTTGCCCGGGTAGATGCGCAATTCGCCGTAGTCAATATCTGCCATATGAGTACAAACGGAGTTAAGGAAGTGTCGATCATGAGAAATGATAATCATCGTACATTTGCGTTTGTTAAGTTCGATCGCCAGCCAGTTGATAGTATCGATATCTAAGTTGTTGGTTGGCTCATCTAACAGCAGAATATCTGGGTTTGAAAACAGCGCTTGGGCTAGTAACACCCTCAGCTTCCAACCCGGTGCCACTTGGCTCATCAAACCAAAGTGCAGCTCCTCGGCAATACCTGCCTGCAACAAGATTTCGCCCGCTCTACTCTCGGCGGTGTAGCCATCCATCTCAGCGAATTCCGCCTCTAAGTTACCTACTTTCATGCCGTCTTCTTCAGACATTTCAGGTAGTGCATAGATGCGATCTCGCTCTTGTTTGACAGCCCATAGTTTACTATCACCTTTAATCACCGCATCCACTACCGTGAAGTCTTCAAAGGCAAATTGGTCCTGGCTCAAGGTACCTAATTTTTGCCCGGCTGTAATTGATACGTTGCCGGAGGTCGCGGTTAATTCGCCACTCAGTATCTTCATGAATGTTGACTTGCCACATCCATTTGCACCAATGAGGCCGTATCGATTTCCGTTGCCAAATTTCGCGGAAATATTTTCAAATAATGGCTGGGCACCAAATTGCATGGTAATGTTTGCAGTAGAGATCAAAAGTCAGTTTCCAATAGATTAGATAAACAGTGAATCAAAATGTATTCACTTAAATTAAGGCCGCACATTGTACCTAGTTGCGCGGATATAGTCGATGTGGTTATCTAATTTGCTGAATATTCATCCTACAGCGCTATTTATTGGTCTGTTTTTAAAACACAAACCACTTTTCTATAAGCACGCACAACGATAGTACTAAGCAAGAGTACTGAGCAAGTTGATAATTAAACAGCGGGGATACTGCTGACCTAGCGAAACTTATTAATCAAAAGCACAATTTTTCTGTGTGTCAGGGGCGTACGAGACTTATCCAGAGGCTATTTAAGCCAACCCCGTAGCCACCAAAGGCTGGACATGCGAAATATATATTTAGCAGTGAATGTCAGGACAAATTAGAGTTCGAACAAGTAGTGAACACTATCGATGGCAGAATATATCCATCCACAGTAAATAGCTGCCAGTGTCGACAGCTGGGGATAATGTTCATTTCAACCTAAATCGGTGATTTCACTGCACCACATAGCGCAAGCTCTTGATTTACGTTAAAGTCACGGATTCAGGTTTAAATTAAAAAATTATTTAAGCATTTTCAACAAATTGTCCGCACGATTAGACGAATCCTCAGACACCATTTTGGTCATTTCAACGACATCTCCAATCCCTTCGCTAACAGCCAGTGACAGACTCGACGCCTGATTGGTGTTTTCAGCAATCTCCGCAGTCACTATAGACTGCTCATTTGAATTAGAGGCAATCTGCTGCACTTTATCAGAAACGTCAGTGGCACTGCCAATGATCAACTGCAACATTTCGGACACTTGATTTGAAATCTCTTTACCGTGCTGCACTTTATCACGCCCGGCATCGATGCTTTTTACTGCGATGTCAGCATCTGTTCTCATCTTATCTATCGCGGTTTCAATTTCCGTCGTCGCCTCTGTCGTTCTACTGGCAAGTTGCCTCACTTCATCGGCAACCACCGCAAAACCTCGCCCTGATTCTCCGGCACGCGCCGCTTCAATAGCCGCGTTTAAAGCCAGTAAATTAGTTTGCTCTGCAATCCCCCTGATCACGCCTAAAATCCCTTCTACTTTGGCACTTTGCTCGCTTAGCGAATTGATAGACTCAGCGCTTTGATTAAACGCCACACTTATTTCATTCATTTGTTGTAGAGAATTATTCACCAACTCCCCCCCTTGCTCAGCATTCTCTAGCGAACTGGCCGCTGATTGGGCAGTATCCTCACTGCTATTTGAAACTTCTAGCGACGATGCTGACAACTCTTCAATAGCTGCCGCTATCAGGCTAATTTGCTCATTCTGCTGACCGATCGTCTTCGACATATTGGTATTGGCAATATAAATATTATTAGCTTCGTTCGAGACTCCCTGCATTGATTCAGCAGTCGTTGATAAAGTATCGATTAACGCGCGATTCATTTGATTAACCGCATCCGTCAACACCGCAATTTCATCCCGACCTTTTATGACTAACTCCGGAGTCGACAAATTGTTTTTTGATATATCTAACGCTTTGCGTAGCACCGGGTTTAATCTGCTGATCAAATCGTTACTAAACCAAATCGCCACTAGGATAGAAATCAACAGCGAGGAACAAGCCCCTATAAGCAAAATGGTCACTTGCATGGCAGAACTGGATTGCAAAGTCTCTTCATCACTCTGCAGCAAAGCATTTTGCGAGGCTTGCATTTGCTTTAAATAATCCACCGCTAAAGTAGCTTTAGGCGCCGCTTGGGTAGCGAGTATATAATTGGCTTTATTCCAGTCATCGGCAACTCTCAGTGTGAACATAGTCTTTGGGATTGTCGAAAACTCCGCTCGGTACTGCTTATAAACTTGCCAGAGAGTTTGTTGCTCAGGGCTCAAAAGATTTCTGTAATTTTGCTCGATCAGCTGATAGGCTTTTTCATTAGTTTGCCATTTTTGCTCAAAAAGCTCCTTAAACTTTTGATCCCCCGAAAGTAAATATGCTCTGATATTCGCCAAGCCTATCGCAAATGACCCTCTGGAATTAGCCAGCTGAATCAACATTGCCTTGCGCCCTTTACTCGCATATTGCTGTTCTTCTAAGTCGATGATGCCAGTGAGTGTTGATAATATTTTAGCCGCTCTAGGCGCCGCTTCAACTAACAGTACTTGATATGACGCGATGTTAGATTTGTGCTGCGCCACCTCTTCAACTAGCTGCTGAGCTTCTTTAAACTCAACCAGCACCTTTTTCAGTTTTGCGAACGTTTGCAGATTTTTGGGCACCGTCCAATTTACGGAAACCGCATTAAACGTCGCAATACTTTTCTCGATTAACAACCAGGCAGCCGCGCGCTGTTTTTTCATCTCGGCTCCCTTCGCTGGATCTCCTCCTAAAATCATATAACCGCGCAGGGCCGCCAGTGAAGAATTTATCCCATTATTGATATCTTTACCGGCTTTAACTGTTTCAAAACGTAGCTTTATCACTCTATCTTGAACTTCATTAACTTGATTCACATAATATAAATTGGAACCTGTAGCTAGTACTAAAATGAAAAAAATCACCCCAAAAGAAGTGGCAAGTTTGGCGCGAAGCGACTTAAACATAATTACTCCTTAAATATTGAAATTCCAATTAAACCTGAAGGTTCTATGCGCTAATTATAGTTAAAGATCTGGCGCTGACAATTATTTTTCTATTATTTTTTTCGGTCATAGCTAATCCTATAGTAAATCACTAGCGGGACACTTTTTTAAGCTAACTAACATTTAATGATTTTTAACAACAATTGACTCCCGATATCGCTAATTAATTTACGCGATTTCAGGAACACCATTCCACTAGCTTTTATCTTTATTGTGCTTATTTAACTGGAGATAGGGTTTGGCAAATGAAGCGGGTACTAATTAGCCTACAGCCGCCATCTCGACGTACATTAATAACAGATTTTAGCCATAGTGTCTCTAGGCTGGTGCGACCAGAGAGTGGAATAGCAGTTGACACAGTGGCTAGGCACTCAATTCTCCGGCTAACGATAGTTAATTTTCAAGCCTCTAGCCACCATTTTATATAGTACTTTAGCTTGCCCTACCTTGCCCATTTCAATGGTTAATGACTTTAAATTTTTCATCGATAACAATAATTCAAAATCATCAAATTTGGTGTAACTAACATCTAAATGCTCCAGTGATGTCAACTCTTTGAGCACCGAAAAATCTTTAATTGGCATCCACAACATATTCAATCTGCGCAAATTTTTTAAGTGTTTCAATACTGAAATGTCTTGCGCTAAAGTGTAGCCGAGGTTGAGATTTTGTAATTGAGTGAGTTTCGCCAATGAGCTGATATCTGTCACTTTGTTGGCATACAAAGACAGCGTTAGTAAATTAGTTAAATCACTAAGAGGATCAATATTGGTTACCTTAGTGCCTTTAAGACTTAACCGCTCCAGTGCAACTAACTGCGCCAGAGGGCTGATATCTTTTACCTCTGTGTAGATCAGTGATAGATACCTAAGATTTTTCAAATCGCTCAGCATAGAAATATCGGAAATTTGATTGCCATTGGCGTTTAAAATTTCCAAGGACTTGAATTCAGAGAGCTTAGCTGGAAAATGGAGGTCATCCTTAAACTCATCAAGGGATAGGCTCTGCATGTCGCTATTTATCGCATCAGTCACTTTTTGGATGCTGTTAAGCGAAAATGCATGAGTTTGCATGGCTATCAGAGCGGTCAACAACCCGCAAAAGAAGATTTCTTTTCTATATTTAACTGGCATAGCGAACTCCTCAAAGGAACAACGATAAGTTGAAGATATCACATTACGAAGTGCTATACCTGACACACTGGTTTACAGTTTCGGTGCCCGCCCACACTGTGCATGCGTCACTTATTTAGCAGCCCTCTTGGATCACGCTACTTTTTAAGCTTGTGCTCAATCTTTAACAGCCCGTAGTAATCCTCTAATAATGATGTTAGTTTTAGCTTAGAAAACAATAAAAATTGATACAAGTTAAGTAGATACCTCTAGCATGAAGTTCCAGCGTCACTGGCAGCTTACGCCTCACAAATAGAACATTTCTAGCTTACTTGATAACCTTTATAGAGGCCGCATGTCAGCGAGTAGCACAGCCCCATCTGCCGCATTTTCTATTCTTATCGTCGACGATGAGGAAGGTATTTGCAACTTTCTTGCACGGGCGCTTAAAAAAAAATATGCCGTGGTCGACACCGCTTCTGACACTGTGGCTGCCGAGCTATTACGCAGACAAAAACTCTACGATTTAATGATTGTCGATATTAATATGCCTGGGCAGTCGGGCATTTCTTGGATCCAGAGCTTTCAGCAAACCCTGCCAAACACCGCCATCATATTAATGACTGGCTTTGCTAATTTAGACAATGCGGTGGCCGCCGTTCGCCTCGGTGTCGGCGACTTCATCTTAAAACCTTTTCGCTTAGAACAAATGCAAGCAGCCGTTGACCGCTGCTTCGAAAGCCTCTGTTTAGCGCGACAAAACTCTGCTTACAAACACCGACTTGCCCGCCAAGATGGCTGCAGCTCGATCATCGGAAATTCTGCTTCGATGCAACAGGTCAATCAATTAATCGCCAGAGTCGCCGCCACTAAATCAACGGTTTTAATTGAAGGGGAAACCGGCACCGGCAAAGAATTGGTCGCCAGCGCACTGCACAAACTCAGCGGCCGCAAAGGAGGGTTTGTGCCGATCAATTGCGCGGCAATTGCACCTGAATTGATCGAATCTGAGTTGTTCGGCCATCTTAAAGGAGCGTTTACCAACGCCACGCAAGCGCGCCAGGGACTCTTTAGCTATGCCGATGGTGGCACGCTATTTCTCGATGAAATAAGTGAGCTACCACTGCCCTTGCAAGGAAAGCTACTGCGGGTTTTAGAAGAGTCAACAATCCGTCCGCTCGGTTCGAACAGAGAGAAAAACATCGATGTAAGAATTGTCACTGCCAGCAATAAGCCATTAACTCAATTGGTCAGCGATAAACTATTTCGAGCGGATTTATATTATCGTTTAAATATTCTACCTATCACCTTACCTCCCCTGCGGAATCGCCCGGAAGATATACCGGACCTCTGTGATCACTTTATCCGTCAGCTGGCAGATGCGTTAGCCCTAGAGCCTATTACTATCGACGCAGCTGAACTGATGGCACTGCAAGCGTATCAGTGGCCGGGGAATGTCCGCGAGCTGCGCAATTTACTAGAGCGGGCCATGTTACTCAGCTGCCCACTCAAGCAGCTTTTACCCAGCAGCGTTTTCCAACCAGAACAGCAGCCAGTAATGGGCTTCCCACTAGACTGGGATTTACAAAAAGTCCAATTACAACATCTTGAAATGGTGCTAAATGCCTGCCATGGCAATAAAAGCCAGGCCGCTAAGCTGCTGGGGATCACCCGAAAAACCTTAGATAGAAAACGCGAACTTAGCACCGGCGAAAATGTCCGCGGCTAAACAGACACCTCTATTACAGAGCATCCGTCTGCGGATCTTGATCTTGGTACTGTGCCCAATGTTTTTGATGGCTTCGGTGTTACTGGGAATGTTGTATTATTGGACCACTGAATCAGGTTACCGGCATTTATTAATGAAGGTGAGTACCGACTTGGCAGTGGCTGATCAAAGCTTTCGCAACACCCAACAAAACTATCTCACCGAGCTCTCGCTACTCGCTCAATCGCTGCAGTTCCGCAAAATTTATTTACAATCAAACCCACTATCACCGCAAACGCCTCTCAAAGCCAAGGCATTAACTAGCCAGCTAAAAAAATTGAAGCAGCTCTCAAAGCTCGATTTCATTCAGCTTTTATCAACTAATGGCTGTCAGCTATTGCAGCCTCAAGACTGTTCAGGTTCCACTAGCCCGCTGTTCAAGCAGGCGATTAACGGCCGAGCTGTAAGCGGTGTTGAAGTATTCAGCAATCTCCAATTACAAAAATTTTCCAGCGCTTTGGCAAAACGTGCCATAGTGACTTTAATCGCCACTGAGAAAGCCAAGCCCAGCGCTAAAATGGTTGAAGATCGCGGCATGATCTTGCATTTAGTTTACCCTCTGGCAGATCAACAGGGAAAAGTGCAGGCGCTGTTGAGCGCCGGGGTGTTAATGAATGGAAATGCCACACTGGTCGATCAAATTAAAGCCACGGTCTACAGTGATTTATCACTGGCTTATGATAGCGTCGGCACTGTGACTATTTTTTTACAAGATGTACGGATTAGCACCAACGTCCCCGCATTGAAAAAGCCGGAAGACCGCGCGCTGGGCAGCCGAGTCTCCGAGCAAGTTCGCGAGAAAGTACTGGTTCAGGGAAAGCGCTGGATTGACCGCGCTTTTGTGGTTAGCGATTGGTATATTTCAGGTTACTTGCCGATTACCGATGTTTACAACCAGCGCATTGGGATGATTTATGCCGGTTTTTTAGAAGCGCCTTTTAAACGTGATTTTTATCGATGGATGTGGCAGCTACTATTGATCTTCGTAGTAATAGTCACAGTGTTTGGATTATTGGTGATACTCGGTGCAAAAGGAATTTTCAAGCCGATAGAAACCATGGTCACCGTGATCAATAATGTCCGCAAAGGTCATCGCCAGCGCATCATTTTACCGGCCAAAACTAGCAATGAGCTACTCACTTTGAGCCTAGAGTTTAATTTGATGCTCGATCAACTAGAGCGACAACACGACCACATTCAATATTCAGCCGATCAGTTAGAAGTAAAGGTTAGCCAACGCACCAAAGCGCTTAATCAGCATATAAAATTGTTACATAACACCAGAGAGCAATTGATCGCCAGGGAAAAATTGGCCGCGATCGGTGAACTCACGGCTGGTATTGCCCACGAAATAAACAACCCAACCGCAGTTATTTTAGGCTATCTAGACCTGCTGATGAGCGAGCTGGGTGAGGCTGGAGAAAAAGTCAGCGATGAAGTGGAGTTAATCGTCCAGCAAGTCGAACGTATCCGCTCTATCATCAATGATTTACTGCAATTTTCTCGACCTACAGAGTCTACCAGCGAATTAAAAAATCTTTCGATTAACGATGTTATTGAATCGACCATCGTCTTAATCAAGCATGATTTAAATGCTAAAAATATTCAGTTAACCTTAGACCTTAAGGCGAGTACGGTGATCTGTAGCAACCGTCAGCAAATGCAGCAAGTAATCATCAATTTACTGACTAATGCCATCGCGGCATCGAGAAACCACGGCCGCATCATCATCCGCAGTCGCAACTGGCGTCAACAAGGTATTTTAATCTCGGTTAAAGATAATGGCTACGGCATCGCAGCCGAGTATTTGCAGCGAATTTTCGATCCATTCTTTAGTAAAACCCCCGGTGGAACAGGCCTTGGGCTGGCGGTCAGTTATTCAATTTTACAGGGATTAGACGCGAGAATAGCGGTAAAATCACGGCCGGAGATCGGCAGCCAGTTTTATATTTGGCTGCCAAAAAACACCTCACAGCTAGCGGCAACTCCCTTTAAAATAAAATAGTCACCCTGCAGGGCTGCAGTGGGTCATAACAACCCAACCAGCCAGCAAACTGCATATTTATTACCCACAGCAACACTCATAAAATCTACTAACCTTTTGATATAATTACATATAATAAATGGCACGAGCATTGCTATTACTATTATGGGCTGATTGTGAGCATTGCAGTCATCAGAACCACCAATACCATAATAATAACATTGGAGTAATAAATATGTCGCAATCGCAAGGTGCGCTGGACTTTTTAAAGAAGCCGCGAATTGTTGCTAAAGAGGGATTCAACCGCTGGTTAGTTCCCCCTGCATCCATCGCTATTCACCTGTGCATAGGTTCTGTCTATGCCTGGAGTATTTTCAATCCCCCACTGGTAAAGCAGATAGGCGTCGTAGCCAGCTCCGCTGATGACTGGAGCTTAAGCTCAGTCGTTTGGATTTTCTCCACAGCGATTGTATTTTTGGGCTTAGCGGCCGCCATTGGTGGAAAGTGGCTCGAGGAAGTTGGGCCTAGGATGGTCGGTGTACTCGCCGCATTTTTATGGGGCGGTGGCTTTCTAGTCGGCAGTTTAGGCATTGCCTACCACCAGTTATGGCTAGTTTATTTAGGTTACGGAGCACTCGGCGGTTGCGGTTTAGGACTAGCTTACGTCTCCCCAGTAAGTACTTTACTGCGCTGGTTCCCCGATAAAAGAGGCATGGCCACCGGTATGGCGATTATGGGCTTTGGTGGTGGCGCAATGATTGGCGCTCCTTTAAAAACGTGGTTGTTGTCCATTTATTACCAGGCCCCAGAATATCTAGGCAAAGTCACTGATATTGATTTAATCACCGAAGGTGGCCGCCGCTTTGCAGAAGTTGCCGGCAATAAGGTCGAAGTGGTCGTCGCCAGTGTCGCTGATATGGCGAAGCTTCCCGTTCCTGGACCAGAGGGCGTGTACGTGGTTGGTACCGGTGACACTGGTGCTGCCAGTGTCTTTATTACTTTGGGAGTGGTGTATTTTATCGTGATGATCATCGCTTCATTTTCTTATCGTGTTCCCGCTAAAGATTGGGCGCCAGAAGGTTGGACTCCCCCCAGCCAAGCTGAATCTCACAAGCGGATGATTTCAACCAATCATGTGCATATCGACCAGTCACTTAAGACCTCACAGTTTTGGCGTCTGTGGATCATGCTCTGTCTCAATGTTACCGCGGGGATCGGGGTGATTGGGGTGGCCAAGACCATGATGACGGAGATTTTTGGCTCGACCTTACCCGGGGTAGTCGATGCCGGCTTTGCCGCTACCTACGTGTTAATGATCAGTGTATTTAACATGGTTGGGCGCTTTTTTTGGGCCACTACCTCCGATAAAATTGGCAGAAAAAACACTTACCACTGCTTCTTTTTGCTGGGGATATTGCTCTATGTTTCGATTCCGTTTGTCGCCACCCAAGTCAGTGTCGAACCTTCGGTGATGTGGCTAGTGTTATTCTACGGCGCAACGATGATCATCTTTACCATGTACGGCGGAGGCTTTGCCACTATTCCTGCCTACTTAGCTGATATGTTCGGTACTTTACATGTAGGGGGCATTCACGGGCGTCTATTAACCGCTTGGAGCACCGCCGGTGTACTCGGGCCTTTTGCGATCACCTATCTACGGCAGATTTCAGTGGATGATGCGATTGATAACTTATCGGCCAAAATTGACCCAGGCTTATTTCTGCAGACCTTTGGTGCCGGTATCGAGCAATTAGAGACCTTAGTCGCCGCTAAAACAGTGACTATTGCCAAGTTGATGGAAGTCGCTCCCGCGGGCACTATTGATCCAACTTCGAGCCTCTATAACACGACCATGTATGCGATGGCCTCACTCTTGGTGATTGCGTTTGTGGCTAATAAAGGCTTAAAGCATGTCGAGGACAGACATCATGTAGAAAATACCCACCCAGAACTTGCTACCATTAAGTAAGTACTACAACAGTGTATTGCAGAGCTTAATTTAGGCCGGCAATGCACTGCCAAGTATAAACCGGACTAGATGGTGAGAATGCCTAGCAGAGCAAATTATTCGGCTGGTGTTTAACGGGTCTGCAATGCAAACCCAGCGACTGCCACTATCAATATCCTGAATCSGTTAATACACGCAGTAGCTGCTCAGATCGAACGGCTAAAAAAAAGCTGAGAATTAACTATTGGCGGCTTTTTGAATAGCGTTGCCGCCTTTTTTTAAATCTTTACCTATTCCTTCAATGGTGCTGCAAGCACTGATTGAGAAAATAAAACTTAACGCAATAATAAGTTTGAGACAAGCACGCATAAAAACTCCGATAAATTGATTAACTGTGATTTTCCAGCTTCGAAACTTTAACATAATCCTGAATCCGTGACTTCAAAGTGAATACAGAGTGTAAGATATTGGTTTTACGGTGGAATTGAAAAATCTTAGCTGCAAGCTCATATG
>ASZJ01000092.1 GCA_000416275.1 Osedax symbiont Rs1 | reverse complement strand
TGCATCCCTGCATAAAACCCGCAGGTTCAGCGGGCATTTTTCTAACCGCTGTAGAATCAAGAGCTTGCGCTATGTGGTGCAGTGAAGTCACTGATTCAGGATAATGTGTCTTAATATATAGTTCGTCAGCCAGCTTTTATTACCGTTCAAATCCTGACTGTGAATGTGATATGAAAAGTTCATCATACAACCTGTAATTTACCGACAATTTCAGATCGCATTAACAAACATTAGTGCAGCCCGGATATTGCGTGCCAGATCGAGATGATAGCGCTGCTAAGCACCTGCAATTGAGTGCATCTCAGCTTAGATGCTTTTCATTATAAAATAATGCTGCACGCCACAACTTACAGTGTGACTATGCGCAGCACTTTTTATATTTTTTACCACTGGCACAGTAGCAGGGATCATTTCGTCCAGGTGTTTTCTCAAGTTTGGTCGGACTAGGTTTATTGATGATAGTGGTTAATTCACTAATATCTTCTACCGCCTCTTGATCAATTATTATATTTGCCACCAGCTGATGCTCGCTGAGCAATAACTGTATTTCAGCGTTGCGATCTTCATTAAGTAAGGTTAATGTCAAAGGCCGCTCTGCAGTACCTAATCTAACATCACGATTGGTTCTGTAACCTGCATTTACGTGATTTAGCCGGGTATGAATACGACCTTTGTAATATAAATCGTGCATATAATCCTCTATCTTAAATGGTAAAATCGCGCAGTGCGCAAAATAAGGGCGCGATTATCCCACGTTTCCCGGAAGATAGAATCTTTAAATTAAAAAACCTCTTACTTTACTGAGGAATTCAAGGAAGTCTTTTAACCAGACCTTTGCATAATTTACCCAGAAGGTCTGATAACTGCGCTCGGCAATACGGCGTTAAAAACCGGCTCAATATGCTCATTTACACCAGTAATACCCATAAAGAAGGGCACACTACACCCAAAGCGAGGAGCATACTAACTCCGCTATCTCGCCGATTTTTGCCTGGTCTTGTCTTCGCTCGCAACGTTACGCAAAGGTCTATTAACAAGTTGTCCACGCTGAGGTACCTGATGATTATAGTCAGTTTATTCCAATACATCAGTTCTCAGACATCGTATCAAATGATCGTCTTCGAGCGGTCCATTAAAGCAAATTTTGTTGGGATAGATGATTGGCAACTCATGCTTATAATAGGGATTTGCTACGGTTTCTATGCCTCTATCTAAGCTGTTGAAAAGAACCAACTTGGCATCAAAATCTAAAAATCTGGAAATGTAATGATCAAATGAAGGCATCGCTATAGAAGTGAGTACATTACCCGCTGAATTACGGATACTCGAAGTAGACAAATCAACCGAGTCAGCACTGCGCATTTCTGTAACGAACTGAAGATGTGAAAGCCCGGAGACTCGGTTCAATCTAGTAAAAAATGGAGCGATTGCATTTATCGTCATATTGGGTTTATAGATCAAGCGTAAAACCCAAGCGGGAACATTTCCCCCTCGGTTAAAAAACTCTGGGTTGTCATCTAGCGATTCAAAGGTGTTGTAGTGCAATGCAAATTCTCTGGCGAAGGCATTGCTCAGCGTTTTTTCTGCAACACTTAAGGACGCTATTTTATCGACCTCTATTTTCGATGCTTGACGAATAACACTCATCACTTCCACAGCCTCAGATAACTTCATTAGAAACATAATCTTACCGATCAAATTATCTTGTCGTGCTAAAACATGCCTCAATTGCGACAACTGCGCATTGAGAATCCGCATTGCCTGTTTGGAGCTGCCACTCCTATGCATCTTTATTGCGCTCAATAACTTTAAACGCATTGCGGCAGAAATATACCGCAAAGGGGGAAACCTTTCGGTTAAGATTGGTTGGGTTAAAGTTGAATATTCAGTAAAGCTGTAAAATGTATCGAGCCTTTGTATCAGTACTTGATGCTTTTGATAGAGTTCATCTATATCGAAGTCGATGCTAAAGAGACTCTTTAAACATCTCTCCTCTCGAAAATTACAAAATAGCTCTCCATTTGGCAAAGGGAGCTGCTTCGACTCTGGATACTCATTCACCAGATAATGCTCATCCAACTCTACTTTTTGATATTCCTCTAACAGCGAGCTTCCGACTTCGCCAGGCTCTTCCGTGCCTGCTGAAAAAATGCCCAACGCATAGACAAATGCCGCACTGTCACTGCTGGTTGTGGTAAGTTTAATCAGCAGCTTAGACTCATCTGTCAGCTCATCATCGATCATAAACATAATTAGAAAAGTAGTTAATAAGATAACGATCCAGATTGAAATTTTTTTCATGCTAACCTTTATTAAAATAAGGAGTTACAGTAAAGGGGGGGGGGGGATAAACAGGTACTTATTCTACATTTTAATGACGGACAAATTATTAACATCGCTAAATCGCAAATTACTCAAATAGCTGCATCTCAACTGCGTAAAGTATGCGCATCGGGCGGCCGCAGAACAGCTATTTAATATTATTGGTTATCGACTTGCAAATTCAGCATAATATTTAAAGGTGCTTGATTGCATAACCGCTGTTGACTGGATTGCTTTATCTCGAAGTTCAGCGTGTTCTAAAAGCCGTGAATCAGCTCGATAATTAGCGAATGCTTGTTCACTTGGAAATTCCAATAGATGAACTTCACGCCCAGATTGACCCTCGCCTCTCGATGTTTCAAATGCTTTAATCATATCTCCACCGTGAGAGCGCATAATTTCAACCGCAATTCTTTCAAAACTAGCTAGAGCAGCAAAATTTTTAACCTCAATGATTACCAGGACATTTATCATCAGCTGCCTACTCCGTGACGTCGATAGCAGGCAGTTACTGGAAGGCGAAGCAGCGAAAACAATTCGCTGTGGCGGCACTGGTTACGTGTCTGTTGATACATAGTCCCAATCCTGTTGCATATATCCACTGAGCCAGTTGAGAGCATAATGCCTTTCTAGAACGACGCTTGCATCAATCTCCTCGGGAATTTTTAGACCGTTGACTCGAGCATCTACCACTGCCCAGTGATAACGATAAATTAAATCATTTTGGTCAAGAATATCAGCGATTGAACGGAGCTTAGAGTCTTCAATAAACTGCTCTCGACTACGCTTTTGTAAGAACGAGATAGAAGCCACAACATCACATATTTCAGTGGGAGGCTGCAACTCCTCCACATAGCCCAGCGCCCACAGCAACACCCAAGCTGCTTCATATCTCCAAACAAACTGGATTTTATCATGCTGACTTGGGGCTAGACTGCCAATGAAGGATTTTTCATTAGGGGTAAATATATCCGCTAACTGATATTTATCGACTAACTCTGCAACGATATCTTGCTCTAAACCCTCGGCTTTAACGGCCACTATAAGGAGCGCCATAGCTCGTAGTGCCACCTCTTCAACTTTTCGTACTAAAGCCTCGTTAGAATCTTCTATATATGGCAAATAAGCATTTATAGGAACATTTCGCTGACTGAGAATACTTTCTGAAAGTGCTTTTCGAGCTTCGGCCTCCGGTGATACCTTTTGCTCCATTTTTTTAATCTGCTCCTTTCTTTGATTTAGATCTGAGGCAATGACAAAATTGGACAAAATAATTAACAGAATAACTGAGAGTATTTTCATAGTTAGGTTGACACGTAACGCCAGTATATTGAATGACTGTAACAAGACGAGGAACGAGCGGCGTGAAAGCTGTTCCAGCAGTCCAAGGCTGCAAAAATTATACTCTTTTTAGGCCCTTTACGGCAGGGCAAACGCATGAACACTATTTGACCATTTTAAGGCATTGTAATAAATAATCATCATTCAAAACACACAGTGTTCTTTTGTTTTTAAGACTTAGTTTTCGTGAAGTGTTTTGTCTTAATATGTTTAGTACTAGCTGCCTAAGCACAGCCAGRTTTTCTCCTGAATACCCTTGTCGTGCTCTGCTTKCATCTTCACCAAAAGACACGTCT
>ASZJ01000091.1 GCA_000416275.1 Osedax symbiont Rs1 | reverse complement strand
AGTTGATCATAAAACGTTCATGCGTTTGCCCTGCCCTTTACGGCCCCCAGTAGTTAAAATAATAAGTCGTACCTTCTTTAACAGTGATCCCCATCCGAGTCCCACATTCGATATTACGCTCCCCGGGTGCAATTTTACCCTGACTGTTAAGCACGTGTGGCCATCGCTTTTTATCGACCAGCAACGGCCCACACTGCCCTCCATTGTCATCTTCAATAACCAGATAGGTTTTCCCGTCAGGAGATGATTTATACCTGCCCCTCAGTTCGTATGTGGCATCAGGGTCACGGCTTAGGTTATTTTCAATCACCAGCGCAACAATAGCGACAATCGCTACCAATAAAATGATAAAGACAATCAGCAGATATTTTAAGAATTTCTTCAATGTGACACCCGGTTTCTAAAACTTTGCTTGGAGCAGTTTAAACAGAGCGTAAGCTGTCCCTGCTGCATCGTTCTCCGCCGACAACACAACTTTATCCGCCGATGAGGATTCACCTAAATACTCCATTACAAATCTACCCAAAAGCTAGCCACTTTCGATGTAGCGACACCAACCGCTATTTAGAGACTACTATTAATCAATAGCTGAAGTCCGTTTCCATGGTTTCTGTAATCAGGATCTTTGATCGCAACAATAACTTTATAAAAAGTTTATTCATTATTTTCAAAATGCACGAAATCAATTAAAAATACCGCTCCTAAAAATAAGCCTTTTTTGGCGATATCCCAATCGTAGGGAAACGTCACCCCAAAGTTATCCGCATCAGTAAACGATTCTTTAAGCAGCCCACTCCACTCTTTAGTGATTTTACCGTATTCATTATTATCATCGCGGATGATAAAGGTCCAAGGCTTAAGCATTGGTCCATATAACTGATATATTTCACGCTCATTTTGGTCGAGCACTGAATATTTCCGTCTCACCAATGAGAATTTTTTCTCAATCACACCAAGGACATTACCGGCACTATCTCGGACTGTCGCTCGATGGAAGAAAAACCGAAATGGCCGAGTGACATTAATTATCATCTCACCTTGTTCATTGAGCACTTCAAGATAAAACGGACGACTTGCTTTTAAAAACCATCGCAGCAGTAATGAGCCTTTCTTCTCTACGGCAAAATACAATTGCTGACCAGACTCATCACACACTGCATATTTATTTTTAGTTTCAAAGCCGGTAACGATTTCACCCCACTCTTTTTGTTGGTGAACGATTAAGCCTGATAGTGATTTTAATTGTTCCATCGAAATTCCTATTATTTAATATAAAAAATTCCACCAACTAGTCACACTACCCTGAAACTGTGACTTCAAAGTGAATACAGAGTGTCAGATATTGGTCCTACAGTGGAATTGAAAATCTTAGCTACAAGCTCATATGCATCCCTACATAAAACCCGTAGCTTAAGCGGGTATTTTTCTAACCGCGTTAGAATCGAGAGCTTGTGCTATGCAGTGAAGTCATTGATTAAGATAGAAGGCATATACACTGAAATTCTAAGGTTAAATTTCTCATTTTAATTCGATTTCTACAAATGAATATGGATAGTCATTCACATTAATCACATTGTGCTCTACACCTACTGCTCTATAGTAAGACTGTCCGGCCTCTAGCTCAGCAATATTTTCACCTTCACTAGTTTCAAGCAGCAATTTTCCTTTGATGCTTGGTACAACAATGTAATCGTAGCCATGCTTATGCCAACCTGTCTCAGCTCCAGGGGAAAACCGCCACTGTGTAATTATCACTCGATCATTTTCAATTTGGAGAATAGCCTCTGCTTGCGGTCTATTTAATGACATTGTTAGCTCCTTGATGAATTTAACGCCCGGTTCACTGAGCAGTTTATTATTGAAGACCTCTGCATAACTACTGGCAAAAAACTAGATGGCAAGCTACCGCTTTGGCTTTTCGCCAAGATACTGGGTAAAGCGCAGCAAATAGCCATCTAGGTCCTGGACGAGAAACTCCGTTTGTCCTGACAACACACTACCTGTGTCGTACCATGATTCTTTTAGCTCTCGATACAGCTGGATTTTTGACTTTGCCAAGCGATTTAGTATTGGCTGAGTATCTGCAAGTTCTATTTGAAAATTAACTCCACGGCCAAGAGGAAGAGAAAGCTCAGCCACGTTCCAGCCATTTTCATGGTACTGCTCAATCATTAATTGAACCTTTTCTTGTTCAAGATATGCGAAATCTGGTTTTTTTCTTTGATTACGAATGCTAAAACCGAGAATATTTGTATAAAAATCCAGTGATTTCTGAAAATCTGTCACCGTGAGCTCAGGAACCATTGGGTTCCAATATTCACTCATTTCAAGACCCCGCTTGCTACATAATTTAATTAAATATTAAAACGGCCAGTTTACCGAGCATTCTTTTGTTAGCTGTTTTTTGCTGTTTTTTTGGAGTCGAGGTGATGACGCAAACCTGACCAATGCAACCGCTTTGCTATGCCGATACATTTTCCAGACGGCTTGATTGTGCTTGTAACGATAACCGGCGCCAATTCTTTGCTGCATATTTGTGTGCTTGTTTTAATGAAAACCACAAGGCTAGCGTGCTTAGCATTGGGATATATTTTACCCCTTTAAATTCTGTAATGCGCTTAACATAAGTTTGCTGGTTTCCTATGGGCTCCAATATAAATGTATCTTGGAGGAAGCTAACCCAGTCTTTACACCAGACATTACTGTCCGTCATTTGATATACAAGCTTAGAGTTTTCTTGCAGTTCAATTATATTTTGTCTGATATAGCCTTTATCTGTTGTGCATTGTCGAGTGTGACCAATTTTTGGCTGACCTTCCAAAACTTTACAACTCAATGGCTTTGGAATACCTAAACGAAATGCCATAGGGTAACTGTCATCCATTTCAGCGCAAAAGAAATGTGGATATACGACCTCTGGCAAACAATCAAATGTCCATGATGATTCAATTTTCATATATTCTTCCTAAGGGGCTAACGCTTGCCACATGCTATGTTTACAGCAGCAAGCTGCCCAGAGCATTATCTATGCAGGCACTTATACACTACCTGCTGATTCTATGACTAAAATCCGAGCTTCACCTTGTGGATGAGCTACATGCTCTGTACCAACAGTAGCATAAAAAATATCACCAGTATTCAAAAGGGTAGATCGATCAATGCCATTTTCTTTATAAAACATTTCTACAACGCCATCTAAAACGGCAAAAACTTCTTCACCATCGTTAATATGCCATTTGTATGGTTTATCTGTCCAATGTAAGCGAGTTGTAACGCCGTTCATATTAGAGATATCTTTAGCATCCCAAGCACGAGCTGCTGTAAATTCTTTACTTCTAATTATTTCCACAACATTCCCCGATTAATTACCAAGCTTAATAACCTTGACTAGACTCTCGAAAAATTCAAAATACTCTCTGCTGATTAATACCAGCCAATATCGGTTAATAATCAATCGAACTTAAAGCTAACACACCCCAAACAGAACCTCTAATATTAACGGCTATGCTTAGATAAGTGTTTTACCACTCACGCCATTCTGCTGTGATATCTGTTGCGCACTCATGGCCTGCTTTTTCAATAACCAAACGAATTAGCTGACAAATATCTTCGCATTGATCCGTTTCTATTAGCTGCTGCTCATGCTTTAAGTTTAGTTGATTGAGGTTTTTCACTAAGGCTTCAACTGTTGCAGAAATCCAGCAGAAATCTGCACGATCATCACTTTCGCCTACCATTTTGATGAAAGAAGATATTATTTGATCGAACTCTTCAACGTCACTCTTTAAGTAGGCAGGTTCATCATCGTCCTCGATGAAATCATACATCCAATGGAGCAGATACTTCTTTTTATCTTCAATTTCTTGGGTCATGTGTACCTTCTATAAATGCGACTATGTGACACTTAACAACTGCCGCCTTCGATATTTTTTTTAATTTCGACTACATCGATAGTAACATTATATTTCAATAACTGACGTCACTGATCGGCTATTTTTCGGTTAGTTATGGTTGGTGATTGCAACCTAGGATATTGAAAATAATTACCCCCCATTCTCTAGAGTCTTAATTTGCAACATGTTTAGCACAGTGCTGGTCTGGGCATTATGTTTTGAATAAAATTTTCGGAGTGTAACTAAGCTGAAATTACCGTAGCGGTTTGACCTTATAAATCAATTCCCGCCACTAATAATTCTAGCTCCTGTCTGTAAAGGAGTCACTCAACAAATGTCCAGTTTTCACCATAATCACAGTCTCTTCCTCCACGTATGGACAATGCTGGCTCATATGCGGACTGCGCAGCCAAGTGCCTGCAGGATACACACCTTGTTCATCGCGAAATATTCCCGACAGCACAAAAATTTCTTCTCCGTGAGCTTGTCGGATAAGCGAGTAGCATTTCTGCTACTCGCTCTCCTAAGAACCGTGCATGCGAGTTTCCTCGCACACGGCTCAAGCCTTTCTAAGTCCAGTAATAGTACCGAGCCGGCAATAACGGTAACAGTGACCACCAAGGTTTAAATCTAGGCTTCACTTTACGTTTTTCAAAATATTTAACATATTTCTTGAGAAACGAATTAGCAGCAGCACGGACTTTTACGTGACGTTTAATGGGAGTAGAGGCAGCTTTATAAAGTAAACGCATTTTGGCATTGCCTTGGGCGTCTTTACACCAGGCAAAAAAAATCGCCAGTGGTTCATCTCTATTGTGGTGAAGTACCGTCTATTGATCCTTTTAATACTCTTCTGGTTATGTTTACGCTTTATCCAGCGGTAGATTGCTCTGAATATATGCGTATCCACCCACGAAAAAGTATCTTTGGATACCACATGACGATAATAGCTAGCCCAGCCCCGAATAATAGAGTTGAGCTGCCTGATCAGCACTGCTGCACTTACCGTAGGTTGATATTTAATACGATCCCTAACTTTATCCAGTAAACGCTTTATGCTTGCCTTGGCGGGTTTTATTAACAACTTCTCCTTGTATTTCCTGACGTTGAACCCCAAAAAATCAAAGCCTGTATTGATGTGAGTAATGTGAGTTTTCTCCTTGGATAAGGAGAGCCCTCGTTCTCCTAGAAACGCTTCCACTGCCGGTCTAACCCTATTTTCCAATATCTCTGAAGAATCTGCTGTAACAATAAAATCGTCGGCATAACGGATAACGTGAACCTTAGTTAATCCTTTGGTCGCCGATTTTACGGCTGCTTCTAAACCATCCAGTGCCATATTGGCATAAATGGGTGAGATGATACCCCCTTGCGGAGTACCGGCATTTGTCGCTTGGAAAATATAGCCACATTGGAGCCATTGAGTGAGCATCATCTTATCCATTGGAATATGCTCCATCAGCCATTCATGACTGATGTTGTCAAAACAGCCTTTAATGTCTGCTTCAAGTACCCATTTCGCTGAGCTTTTCTTAGCCAAGGCTTTAAAACATTGTTCTATAGCATCTGCTGCACTTCGTTTTGGCCTAAAGCCGTAAGAGTTCAGATCCGCCAATGTTTCAGCAACTGGACTGAGAGCCATTGCATGCATAGCTTGCATGGCTCTATCTCGCATAGTAGGTATTCCGAGTGGGCGTTGCTTACCGTTTGATTTCGGAATATAGATACGCCGCAACGGTTGAGCTCGATAGCCCCTTCTCTTCAAACTCAATATAGCATTGTACTTTGCCGCCGGAGTGAGCCAGCGGACGCCATCAATACCGGGGGTTTTCTTCCCCTTGTTTCTGTTACACGCTTGACGGCTAGAAATTTTGCCGCAAACGAATGTGTCAACAACCATTGCAAGACTTTGACCTTGCCGTGCTTGCCTCCTGTTACTGCCTTCGCAATACGCATTTGCAGCCTAGTAACCTGTTGTTGCATGGCATCGACTTTGATGTCGTTCCATGATTTACAGGCTGAGGATGCACCAGTATTAACAACCGTCATTTGCTTTTCCTCATATCGTAGGTTCTCCAAATTATCTTACGATTCAAGACCAGCCGGACGTGGGCGCACTTTCGTGTCGGGTGACGTTTAAACCCGTATCCACACCATTACAGCATGATAATTCGCTTTTTCCGACCTCCCAAACCCGCATATCTGTCAGCCCTTTTCACAAAGAACTTACCCAAATGGGGGATGTACGGGGTTTCCACGTTCCACTTTCTGAGTATCTGTCGGGTTAGGTGCCCGCTATCGACCGGACAGGATATTGGCCATGAACGCATATACCGTAATTACGTTCCACCTGACAGTGCCTTTTGGCTTAAGTGTCTCAGCCTAATTACACTTATTGCTATTAACGGTCTTTATCACGGATTCAATTAATTTCACCCTACCAACTATCTAGCACTCACCCGAATAAGGCTTTCAGGAGAGAGTATTTCTCACGATCTACTCCCCGGTAGCAGCACTACCTTCGTTACATTGTCCGAGCAGCTCTTTATTCATGCTCGTAGATTCACCTGATGACACAGGTGGTTCATTCAGCATCCTTGCCGAGTTGAACAACTCATCCAGCGACATCCTGTCGCACACGGCAGCATAGCTCAACTTTATATTTTTAATCAGATCTAATGGTTGCGACTTACTTAATGAGGACGCAACATGAAAAATTCAGATCAACTTTCTATCACCGCGA
>ASZJ01000090.1 GCA_000416275.1 Osedax symbiont Rs1 | reverse complement strand
GCGAATAGGACGCATTTGAGCTTGCAGCTAAGATTTTTCAATTCCACTGTAGAACCAATATCTGGCACTCTGTATTCACTTTTAAGCCACGGATTCAGATTATATTAATAGCGGATCAGCAGTGCGATTTATTTGAAGGCCTCCTTCGTTTTGTTACTTTCTCTCCCTTTACCTCTATCTTTGCTATGTGAAATATTCGATGCGCTTAGTCTAGTCTAGTGTAGTAAGCCGGATAATTTCTTTAGGCTTTATTTTGCCGTCGTCTTGTTTTGATGAAATTTGTGTGGGTAAAGCGGCAACGAAAATTCTTTTTAGGTGGCATAGTATTGCCTTTATAAAAAACACAATAAAATAAAACCTTTAATATCAATGTGTTGATTTGTAAAAAAAAGTTGGCACAAAATTTGCATTATATTATGTAAAATACGAGGTGATTAATGGCAATAACTTTTGACAAAGCTCTAGGGATACATCAGCAGGCTATTCAAGTACGGGCTGACCGTGCTGAAATTATTGCAAACAATATTGCAAATGCTGATACGCCATATTTTCAAGCTAGGGATATGGACTTTAAAGCGATTTTAAGCGGTGCGGAAAATAAGTTTTTACAAGCGACAACAACTAGTTCGTCACATGCTTCGACTGTCATTAATCCTGATTTTGCTGCTGACCTGATGTATCGAATTCCAACGCAGCCTTCCGTTGATGGTAATACAGTGGATGTTCAAGAAGAGATGGCGGAATTTGGTCAGAACAGTTTAGCGTATCAAGCTTCGTTTGAGTTTCTAAATCGAAAATTCAAGGGTATCAAACTCGCAATTAAGGGTAGTTAGTAATGTCTTTAGCAAATATATTTAGTATATCGGGTTCGGCAATGAGTGCTCAGAGTATTAGATTGAACACCACAGCAAGTAATATGGCCAATGCGCAAAGTATTAGTTCGAGTGTTGAAGATACCTACCGTGCTAGAAAGCCGGTGTTTGCAGTTCAGGAGCCAACGCTTGATCAGCTTAATTCACGGCAGGTAGGTTTGTTGCCGGGTCAGGGGGTTAAGGTGCAGGGGATAGTAGAGAGTATTGCGCCATTGCAGCCTGAGTATTTGCCAAGTCATCCGATGGCGGATGAGAATGGTTTTATTTACTATCCGAACGTTAACGTGGTCGAGGAAATGGCAGATATGATATCTGCCTCTAGATCTTTCCAAATAAATGCTGATGTTATGGATTCAGCAAAGAAAATGATGCAGCGTGTCTTGACGCTGGGTCAAGCGTAGGTGATTTATGAGTACTATCGATCCAAATAACGGCAATATATTCAATCAGATAAATAAAGCTAATCAGGGAAAAGCTGCAACCGAAGCTGGGAATAAGGCTAAGGAAGACAGTGATATGTTCATGAAGCTGATGATTGCGCAGCTGAAAAATCAAGACCCAACAAGTCCGGCGGATACGGAGGCGTTTATGGGGCAAATATCAAATATGAGCCAAGTTGAAAGCATGAATAATTTAACTAGCTCAATTCAGTCTATGAGTCAGTCGATGTTGTCTAGTCAGTCTGCTTTGCAGGCGTCATCAATGGTCGGGCAGAATGTTCTGATATCCACAGATAAGACTTTGGCGAATGAAGCGGGTGGTGTAAATGGAGTGCTGTCTCTGCCTGGGAATACTGAAAATGTCCGTCTGACGATTACCGATGCAAATGGAAAAGTCGTTGATACCGTTAATTTGGGTAAATACTCTTTTGGGAATAATGATTTTAGTTGGGCGGGTAATGCAGATTATGCGGGTAAGCAATATTCATTTAAGGCGGAAGCGAAATTAAGTAATGGTGAGTATCAAAGAATTGATACTTATTTAGATAATAAAGTAACCAGTGTGACCCTTGGGAAGAACGGTATTGGCATGCAGGTTAATACTGCTGTTGGTTCTACTGCAATGGAAAATGTACTAAGAATTGGTGTGTAGGAGAATATAAAATGGCAGGTTTTAATACAGCAGTATCTGGGATTCGAGCTGCAACTCAAGCTTTGGATGTCACCGGTAACAATATTGCAAACGCAAGTACGACAGGATTTAAGTCTTCTCGTACTGAGTTTGCAGATATATATTCAACTGCGGCTATAGGCTCTGGAGCGAGTAATGTTCCAGGTTCTGGTGTTTTGGTGTCGGATATAGCTCAAGATTTTAGTGGCGGTAACGTTCAATTTACCAATAATAACTTGGATTTATCGATTGACGGCAGCGGTTTTTTCAAACTTGACGATGGTCGTGGTAATGTTTCATATACACGAGATGGGTCGTTTGAGCTTGATAAGGATGGTTATATTATATCCAAGACCGGTGCTAACTTGCAGGGTTATGGTGTTGATGAGCGGGGTAACCGCTTGCCTATATCTGATTTGAGGGTACTGGAAAAGGAAAGCCCACCAAAAGCTACTGAAATAATGGCATTGGCTTTTAATATAGACGAAGCAAAAGATGCAAGTGCGTTAATAGAGCCGTACTCTAGAGTGGAGTCTGGTTCTTATACGTTTAGTACTACTGTCGGAACATATGATAGTTTGGGTAATGAACATACAATTCGTTACGATATGGTTGAGCAGCAGCCAAAGAAGGAAATACATACCTTTGAGCTGCTTACAGGTGGTCCATTTTCGGTGTCTGGATTAGCGATGGATACAACTTCAATTGGTGCGGTGCCTGCTGATTTTGCAGTGGCAATTAGTGGCGTGCAAACGATAAATGGCGATAAACTGACGGAGTTGCAAATACTAGACCCTAGAATTGCCAGTGTTGCCTATGATACAAATCCCGCGGTTAATAAATTAATTGTTACCTATAAGTCAGATTCTACAGAATATGGTGGGCTTGTAACTGGTACCAATTTGGTTAACGAAGTGGTTACTAAAATTGACAGTAATGAGAAGCATGTGTTTAATATTCCAGTGGGGGCCGGTGTTGCTCCGAACCCACTTGGGTCTTATATAAGTTCTCAGCAGTTTTCTATCGGTGATGTGAGTTTTAGTTTAAATGCTTCAATAACTGAACCTTTGACACGTGAAGATGTTGCTAGCGAAATTATTTCTAGGCAAACCCAGATTAGAGATTCAAATCCTAATATCGAATCAATTAATTTTGATCCTGCCAGTAATAAATTAACTTTTGTTTTTAAGGCGGCCTCGGGCAATGTAGGAAATGCCTCTTTAAATATATCACAAACAGATGGTAACTTTTTTGGTGGTTCGGTAGCGACACCTGATACAGTGGTTTCTGCGGATGCACGTATAGACGGTGATAACTCTTTTCAGGGGGTTTATCGTATGTACGCTTATCTAAATCCTTTAGGTCAGCGGCCAGAAGCTTTGGATATAGGTAAAATTTCAGATGCGGGTTCAGCGCTTGCCCAAACTGAAATAGGGCCGATCATAATTAAGTTTAATCCCTCAAATGGTATCTTGAAAAGAATCAACGTTGACGATGTGCCGACAGGTGTTGGTGCGCAAGTGCCAAAAATTGTAATCAAGAATGCTGACCCTGCAGACGCATCGACCACCATTACACTGGATATTAGTGGCACTACTCAATTTGCAAATGAGCAAATTGTTAAAAGTCAAAGTCAGGATGGTTACTCCAAGGGTGATTTAACGGGGGTTAGTTTTACGGCTAGTGGTGAGATGATTGCAACTTTCAGTAATAATCAGAATACTACACTCGGTATTGTTGCCGTTGCTACTTTTGAAAATCAGGCAGGTTTGCGCCCCAGTGGTAATACGCAGTGGCAGGCGACTAATACATCGGGTGAACCTGTGTTAAACCCGCCTGGTTCTGGGCTTAATGGTAGTCTTAGGTCTTCGGCTCTCGAATCTTCTAACGTTGATTTGTCTGCTGAGCTGGTGAAGCTGATTGAGTTTCAAAGAAATTTCCAAGCGAGCTCCAAGACGCTTGAAACGTTGAATACAGTGACTCAGACAATATTGCAGATTTAATCAGGTTTTTGATCTAAAAGAATCCTTAGTGGGCTTGTTCGCTAGGGATTTTTTGTTATTTGAGGTTATATGTAGGGCTGGTTTCTGTTGGTGATACCTCTGCATAACGTTGCGAGTGAAGGGAAGACAAGAAAAAAATCGGCAAGATAGCGGAGTCAGTGTACCTTTCTTTTTTATGGGTATTACTGGTGGAATGAGTATGTAGAGCCAGTTTTATAACGCCGTATTACCGAGCACAGTAGTTATGCAAAGGTCTCTTGGTATGTAAATTGCTATAGTTAATTATTGGTATTCAATGCGGCAATGGAATGGCGGCGGTAAAGTATAATTATTAGGCGGATAAATGGATAAGGTAATATTTTTGGCAATGAGCGGCGCTAAGCAGAATATGCTTTCGCAGCAAGCGCATGCTAATAACTTGGCGAATATATCCTCGACGGGTTTTAAAGCAGACCTAGAACAGGCAAGGTCAATGCAAGTATTTGGTGACGGTCATGAATCTAGGTTCTATTCGATGTCAGAGCGTCCAGCAACAGATAGGACATCAGGTACACTGTTGCAAACAGGGCGTAATTTAGATATTGGTTTGCAAGGCGATACTTGGCTGGCTGTTCGGGCATTTGACGGAAGTGAGTCTTATACCCGATCAGCTGAGCTGCAGACAACTCCGCAGGGGTTGCTAGTAAACGGCAGTGGATTGCCGGTTTTAGGTGCTGGCGGAAATGAAATTGTCCTGCCCCCTTATGAACAGATCGATGTTGGTGTGGACGGCTCGATTAGCGTGCGAGTACAAGGGGCGTTGTCGGCAGAGTTGATCGTGATCGATCAGCTGAAAATGGTAAGTTTGGATCCTAAAACTAGCTACAAGGGAATTGATGGCTTAATGAAGGTGAATGGTGGTGCTGCTTTGGATCTAGATCCTAAAGCCCGTTTGCTGAGTGGTTTTGTAGAGTCAAGTAATGTGAATGCAGTTCATGAGCTAACTAATATAATTAGTCTGTCTCGTCAATTTGAAATGAACATAAAAATGATGAAAACTGCAGAGGAAAACTCTACTGCTGCGGCAAAAATTTTACAGTCTTAAAGGCTTATCTTAGGGGAATTATATGAACGGTGCGTTATACGTCGCTAAAACAGGTCTTACGGCACAAGATACTCAATTAAAAGTTATCTCGAACAACTTAGCTAACGTCTCTACCGTTGGCTTTAAAAAAGATCGGGCGATTTTCGAAGATCTGCTCTACCAAATTCAAAGAGCGCCAGGTGCCGATTCAGCGGCGGGAACGCAGCTTCCCTCCGGATTACAGTTGGGTAACGGTGTACGCGTAGTCGGTACGCAAAAGCAATTTACCGGTGGTGAAGTTCAAATAACCGATCAGCCTTTTGATGTCGCGATTAATGGCAATGGTTTTTTTCAAGTGTCGCTGCCCAGCGGCGAAATTGGCTACAGTAGAAACGGTCAGTTCCATCTTAATGGTAATAACGAGCTAACTACAGCAGAAGGTTTGCTGATAGAGCCTGCTATCACGCTTCCCGCAGAAGTAAATAACTTTTCAGTAGGGGTTGACGGCTCAGTTACAGTGACCACCGCTGGTAATACAACACCGCAAAATATTGGTCAATTGACCTTGGCGTCCTTTGTCAATCCAGCGGGTCTATTGGCAATTGGGCAAAACCTCTTTACTGAAACTGCCAGTAGTGGCGCGCCAGTCGTCGCAAATCCCGGAGAGTCGGGGTTGGGACAGACTCGACAAAATATGTTAGAGGCCTCTAACGTTAATGCTGTAGAAGAACTAGTAAATATGATAACTACTCAAAGAGCCTATGAAATCAACTCAAAGGTTATTTCTACCGCTGATGAAATGTTAGGTTTTGTTAATCAGCAATTATAATTAAATTTGGAAGCGCTTAAATGATAAAGCTAATATTGGTCATCTGTTCTATCTCTGTATTGGCGGGGTGTGTACAAAAAGTAGTCAAGCCTGATGATCCTTATTATGCTCCTGTTCCAGTGCAGAATCTTCGTCAGTCAGGTCCTGTTACTGGATCTATTGTAAATCTTTCTTCTCGCAGGGATTTATACGGGAACGGTCGAGCAAGTCAGATAGGCGATATTATCGCTGTTATTTTGGATGAGAGTACTTCAGCCAGTAAAAAAGCTAAAACCAGTGCAGACAAAACTACTAAGACTACGGTAACTCCCCCAACAGTTTTTGGACGAGTCTACGATAGATTTAACATAGCAGTGAATGGACCAACCACCGCTTTTGAGGGTGAGGGAAAGTCAGATATTAGCAATAGTTTAAACGGCAGTATCTCAGTGACTGTACATGAGGTTTTACCAAATGGTATTTTGGTAGTACGTGGCGAGAAATGGCTTAATCTCAATCAGGGTGATGAGTATATTCAGCTCAGTGGTATGATACGTCCGCAAGATATTTCTGCTGATAATACGGTGTCTTCTTCAAAGTTAGCTGATGCGAGAATAAGCTATAGCGGTACAGGACAAGTCAGTGACACGAATACCATGGGATGGTTGTCTAAATTTTTTATTAGCGCGCTGCTGCCATTTTAAACGAATCTATTAATCGCTGAATGTGTTTTGTAAACAGCTTGAATTAAGTAAAATAAGGTGATCTAAATGCCAAAAATTTTCATATTTTTAGTAACCATGGTTATTTCTGCTAGTGTTTTTGCGGAAAGAATTAAAGATTTGACTTCTATTTCTGGGGTGAGAAGCAACCAGTTAGTGGGTTATGGTCTGGTGGTTGGTTTAGGCGGAACTGGCGATAAGTCTAGCTTTACTTCACAGACGTTTAGGAATTTATTGAATAACTTTGGTGTGCAAATACCGGCAAATATCGATCCTAAATCTAAAAATATTGCCGCTGTTGCCATCCATGCAGATTTGCCTCCTTTCTCCAAAATAGGTCAAACCATTGATATAACCATCTCTACTTTAGGTGATGCGAAAAGTTTACGCGGTGGTAGTTTGCTGCTGGCGCCATTAAAGGGTGCCGATGGCAAGGTATATGCGATAGCGCAAGGGAATTTAGTCGTTGCAGGTTTCGGTGTTGAAGGTGTCGATGGCTCGAGAGTTAGTTTGCATGTGCCGACTGTTGGACGTATTCCCAATGGCGCATCAGTAGAGCGGACAGTGCCGAATGCTTTTTCCCAAGGTGATAGCTTAACCTTAAATTTAAATCATTCTGACTTTACAACTGCACGTCGTATATCGGAAGTAATCAATAACTTGCTTGGTGCTGAAACTGCGATGGCTTTAGATGCAACCTCGATTAGAGTGCGCGCGCCAAGGCATCCGTCGCAGCGAGTGTCTTTTGTGTCGGTGCTAGAAAACTTAGAAGTGACCCCCGCTAGAGAAACTGCCAAAATTATTATCAACTCACGCACAGGTACTATAGTGATCGGTCAAGACGTGCGGGTGTCTCCTGTCGCTGTTACCCATGGAGGCTTAACTGTCACCATTACAGAAAATTTAGATGTTGATCAACCAAATGAATTTGCTGCTGGCGATACCGTTATCACCCCGAGAACGGGTATTCAGGTAGATGAAGGTTCTGGGCATATGTTTAATTTTAATGCGGGCACTTCGCTGCAGCAAATTGTGGATTCAGTTAACCAAGTCGGTGCGGCGCCAGGGGATTTAATGGCTATATTAGAGGCGCTGAAGCAATCAGGCGCAATTAAAGCTGATTTTATTGTCATATAGAACTATTAAAAAGTGAATTAGTGATGAGCATTGATAATCCAAATGTATCGCAAAACAGTAAACTATATTCAGATCTGACCAGTTTGCAAAAACTTAAAACTCAAGCGCGAAATAACAGTCCTGAGGCGTTGCGTGAAGTGGCGAAGCAGTTCGAGCAAATATTCCTCAATCAAATGCTTAAAAGCATGCGTGATGCTAACGATTCTTTTTCTGATCCTGATAACGTATTTACGGGTGGCGATGTACGTTTTTATCAAGATATGATGGATCAGCAAATGACTATGAATATGGTTGAAGGTCGTGGTATCGGCTTAACTGATATATTGGTCAGACAGCTCAGTAATCAGCTTAAAATAGCGGTAAACAAAGAAGATGACTCAGGCAAAGATCAGCAACTGAATACTGAGGATTGGTTGCGCAGGGCGTATGGAAATGGCGCAAATTTGGCCGCATCGGCGGTGCTTGGTGAATACCAAGGCGTCAGCAACAACGACTTGGCATTGCAAAAATCAATTAATGAATTAAAGCAGCTTAAAAATAACCTGTACAACGAAGCAAATACCGATATGCCTGATCGTTTTGCCTCTCCACAAGAATTCGTTGATAAGCTAATGCCGTTGGCAGAAAAAATTGCCACTGAATTAGGTGTAAATCCCAAAGTTTTATTAGCCCAAGCTGCTCTCGAAACTGGTTGGGGTAAGCATATGGTGCGAGGTAATGCCGGTGAAAATAGCTTTAATTTATTCAATATCAAAGCTGGTCGGAGTTGGGGTGGAGAGTTTAAAGCGGCCAATACCTTAGAGTTTAAAGATGGGGTTATGGCCAGAGAAGTGGCTAAATTTAGAGCTTATGCATCGTATGAAGAAAGCTTTGAAGATTATGTCAATCTACTGAAAAATAGCCCGCGCTATAAAGAGGCGATTGAGAATGCAGCTGACCCGCATAAGTATTTGAAATTGTTGCAAAAAGCAGGTTATGCAACCGATCCGAAATATGCGGATAAAATTTCTAGCATTTATAATAGTAATGTTTTTGAAAACAGTGCAAAACCGACTAACGAAGGTTGAAAATCGGCCGATATAAACAGATATGCATGGATCATCTGTGCAGTGATTGTTCGCCCGATAAACACGGTTAAATTTTTTAAAAGATCTCCCAGAATTAAGTAGCAAGATCGAATATTATCGGGGTGAAGGAGGAAATATGTCAGGTTTTAATTTACTCAATATTGGTAGCCAAGCGGTGCAGGCTAACAGAACAGCGCTATCTACAGTTGGCCAAAATATTGCGAATGCCAGTACCGAAGGTTATTCACGACAAAATGCTGTTTTTGTGTCGAGAGTAGATAGGAATGGCTCCTACATACAAAATGTTGACCGGGCTACCGATCAGTTCATTAGTCGCCAGTATTGGTCGGATATTTCTAGCTATCACAGTCTCAATTTTTACGATACTTTAACCAGTCAGACAGACAATTTATTAGCCTCTAGTTCAACTAGTATCTCTGCGGCTTTAGATACCTATTTTAAATCAATGCAAAATGCTGTAGATGATCCTACCTCGTTGGCAAACAGAGAGCTGTACATAGAAGAAAGCTCGGCGTTGGCGCGTCGTTTTAATAATATGTCAGCTAATTTGAAAATTCAAAACGATTCAGTCAATGCAACCATGAAAGCGTCAGCAGATAGCTTATCGGAATATTCTAAGTCAGTCGGAGAATTAAATGATCAAATTAGCTATTTAATAAGCCGTGGGCAATCTGTTAATGAATTGCGTGACCAACGTGATGTGCTGGTCAATAAAATTGCTAAGATAGTTGATGTGCACGTCGTAGAGCAAGGCAATAATTTTAATGTATTCATTGGTAATGGCCAGCCGCTAATTGTTGGTAAGACAATCAATAAAGTCGAACTTAGACAAGGTAGTCCCGACGAATCACAACCTAAAATTTTTATTAATATGTCCAGTTCAGATATTGATATCACTCAGCAATTGACCGGTGGAATATTAGGTGGTGCAAAAAAATTCCGCAATGAAATATTGAACCCTAGTCTTAACGAATTAGGCAGAATAGCATTGGCACTTGCCGATGTGAGTAACACTCAACATCGTAAAGGTATGGATTTAAACAATGAATTAGGTGGTGATGTCTTTAAAGACATAAATTCTGCCGATGCTATGAGGACAAGGCTAAAATCCGATAACAATAATAAATCGACTATTTACAGCACCTTTGTCAACATAGAAGATACATCTAAGCTGACTTTGGATGATTATGAAATGATCATCCAAGAAGACGACCGACTATTGATGAAACGGCAGCCTTCAGGGCGGGTTGTTTCCCTAACTAAAGTGACTAGTATCCCGGCGACAGGCCTTGCGCAAAACACCTACTTTTTAGATAATTCTACCGGCAAATTGAACGTTAAACTTGACGGTATAAATGTAGAAGTAAAGACCGTTAGTCCGATGAGTGTCTACGATCGGTTCCTGGTGCAGGCAACCCGAAATGCAGCTGAACAAATAAAAAGTGTCATGACCGATGCTAAGCAAGTTGCCCTGGCAAGTCCGATACGAATCATTACTAATCCGAATAATTTAGGCTCAGGAATTGCAAAAGCAGCAGTGACTAACCCCATGTCGACTGACTTTTTAAATATAGCAACGACCGGCCAGTTAAACCCACCATTGCAAATTGTATTTAATAACGAAGATCCGATTGAGTATAGTGTATTTGATGTATCAAACCCGCTTGATCCAAAGCCTGTTACCTTATTGGATCCGGCCACTGCTCTTCCCGTTGTGCAAAGTGATATTCCTTTTGTTCAAGGGCAAAAAATTGTGCTGGATGGCTACGAAATTGAAATCCAAGGTGTGCCTAAAGCAGGGGATAGATTCAGTTTTGATTTTAATAAAGATGGCGCCTCAGATAACCGCAATGCATTGGCTCTTTCCGATATTCAAGTCAAAAAACTATTGGTCAACGGCTCGTTACAAGATCATTACTCAGGCATCGTAGAGGCTATTGGAGCAAAATCAGCCAGTGGTAAAATTAATTTGATTGCCAGCCATGCGGTAATGAAAAGTACGCAAAATACTTTAGCTAGTATTATTGGTGTTAATTTAGACGAAGAGGCGGCACTTTTGGTGCAATATCAGCAAGCTTATTCTGCGTCGGCGAGAATTATTGCCACCTCGCAATTATTGTTCAATACATTATTAGATAGCTTGTAAAGGAGAGGGTTATGTTAAGAGTAACTACAGCACAGCAATTCACCAACGCTATCGATAATATGCAGCGTTCAAATGTGTCACTAGATAGATTACAACAACAGGCATCGTCAGGAAAGCGAGTGCTGCAACCCTCTGACGACCCTGTAGCAGCAGCGCACATCATCAAACTTGAGCGAGAGCTAGCACAGTATGAAAAATACGATATTAATATTAAAGTCACCGATCGAAGATTGACCTTGCAAGAGTCGATATTGTCGACCATGCGTACCTCGATGAACAGAATCAAGGAGCTGCTAATACAAGGATCAACAGGTACTTTGACAGACAATGATCGAGGTTCTATCGCGGTTAATATGGAAACTGAGGTGGAGTTTATGGCGAGCTTGATGAACAGCCAAGATGGTCAAGGAGAGTATATTTTTGCCGGCTCAAAAAATAGTACAAAGCCCTATCAATTACAAGTAGGTGGCGGTTATGATTATCAAGGTGATGATGGGCAGCGACGGATTCAAGTATCGAATGATTTATACATACCCTCTAATGACTCTGGCCAGTATTTGTTTGAAGCAGTCTCTGCCGATTTAGTGACTACCGTAAAAGGAGCTTATTCAACCTTAGGTTCAACGGCGCTAGTGGCAAACGTAAGTTTCGCCAATCAAGCCGCGCAAGATGAATATACTGCCGCGACTAAAGGCTTGGGTGATTTAACGATTACGGTGGATCCAACCGGTGCTAGCTATTCAATTACCGACAGTAGTGGTGATCCGGTCTTTGATAAAACCGGCACAGCTATTACTGGTATTCCTTATCCTGCACCTGGTATTAAAGTTGAAGTGCATGGTATGGAATTTGATTTGCTGGCGCCGCCCGGTGCTCCAGCTGCCACAGCTGCTGAAAGCACTAATGTGCTGCATACCGAGCCTGAGCAAAAAAATATTTTAGATATAGTGCAGGGCTATGCTGATGCTTTGAAAGTGCCGTTGAGTGATCAGCAAAAACGTGATGATTTTTCAGTGGCAACCAGTAAAATGTTCGAACAATGGAGTCAGGCCTCGGAAAGGAATATAGAAAGTGTGACCCGCTTGGGGACGCGCTTAAAGTTTATCGAGACGGTGCAAAGTAATAACTTGGACTTTAAACTATTTGCAGAAACTAGTTTGAGTAGTATTCAAGATGTAGATATGCCCGCAGTAATCAGTAAATATAAATTAGAAGAAATTACCTTGCAAGCCTCGCAGGCTATATTTGGACGGGTAGCTGCGCTGAGTTTGTTTGATCATATTTAATGGTAAGAGACTTCGCATGAGCTGCTTGTCAACGGTGGCTCATTATCTGATAGCTGTTTATTGCAGTGTCAGTCTATATAGTCGTTAGCACTTGTAAGCTGTGTTCATTTTTTTAGATTTGTTATTTGCTTTTATCTCAGAGTATAAATTTTTCTTTCGCAGGTCGGATGCCTTTAATATCTGCAAATCGATAAGCTGGGCTAGCTTAGTTAGCTGCTGGCATTTATCAAGTTCTTGCTTGTCACTTGGAAGCTCAGTGGAATTAATAGATTTCATTAAAAGGGCACGCTTGTTTTGGAGTGTTTCTACCTCTTCCCATAAATTTTTTTTACACAAGTGTAAAATATCTTCCGATATTTGTAAGAAATCACTTAATAAAATTAACATCTTATTTTATTTTCCTATATTCGGCTGCAAAAATAACAGTAGCAAGCTAAAGCTTATTGATTAAAGGTCGCTAACATTAAGTAGGGTAGTTATTTTTTGTGAAAAAAGAAATAACCATTTTGCAAAAGAAGCTAAAGTATTTGGCCTTTGGGTCGATATTTAACTTCAACACAAAGTACTTGCACTGTATCGCAGTATAAAAGCAAGTAGAAGTAGAAAGTGCCAGTTATAAAAACTGGCCGTTTGAGGAGAAAATCTCATGGCAATGGTAATCAATTCTAACATTCAGTCACTAAACGCACAGCGTCACTTGAATAACTCGCTAGATGCACAGAATACAGCGACTGAACGTTTATCTAGCGGTTTACGTATTAACTCCGCTAAGGATGATGCAGCTGGCCTAGCAATTGCAAACCGTATGACTTCGCAGGTTGAAGGTTTGAACCAGGCAATTCGTAATGCAAATGACGGTTCAGCACTTATTCAAACTGCTGAAGGTGGTTTGGAGGAAATGACTAATATCATGCAGCGTATGCGTGAATTATCAATTCAGTCTGCCAACGGTACTTACGATTCAGGTAACCGTATTACACTAAATGCAGAAGTTGAACAGCTCCAATTAGAAATTGATAGAATAGCAGAAACGACTAGTTTTAACGGTCAGAGTATTCTTGATGGTTCTTTAGGAAAAATTGATTTGCAAGTTGGCGAGAATGCCAACCAAACAATTGCCTTGAATATTGATAGTTTGACTACTAATAACCTCGGAGGGGACGGTGCTGATTTAGTAGGGGCAGCGGGATCTTCTGACTTGTTTGTGATTTTGCAGGGTATTACAGGTTCTGCTGGAACTATCCTGGAAGTGAATGGCGATAAGGTTCAAAGTTTATCTGCAGCTACTTCTTTGCAAGATGCTGTGAGTCAACTTGACGCCAGTGTTGCTGGTGTCAAAGTTACATCATTTGTTGAGCTAGAAGGTGATGTTGTTATCAGTGGTGGTAATGGAGCTTTGTCTGGAACGGATTCTTTGGTTATCACCATGGAACGTGCTGACGCAGCTACTATAAATGATGTGCTAAACATTAAAGACACTACTGATATGAACGATTTGGTAGATAAAATTAATGAACAGGCTAAAGGTTTACTCACAGCTTCCGTTAATGAAGAAGGCCAGTTAGTACTATCAAGTGCTACTTCTGCTTCAATTACCATAACAGGTACTGGTGATGGTTTGGCGAAAGCAGGTTTTGCTGCCTCAAGAACTCAAGAAGCTCAGTTAAAATTCGAAATTACTGATTCAAATATTACTGAATTATCTGTATCAAGTGGTACAGGAACCAATAGTATCGCAGATTTCGGACTTAATACGCAAGAAGATGGCAAAGTAGCGGGCTCATCTGCTGCGACGGGTGCGATTCTAACAGCTGATGCATTAGTCTTGAATGGTGTTTCAATTGGAGCTGGTACTGGAGCTACCGTTGCAGATACCGCAGCAGCCATTAATAGATTGAGTGCGGAAACGGGTGTTATAGCCTCGGCAAGTACTGCCGCAGCAGCGGGTTCAATTCAATTGATATCTACCAATGGTCAGCCTATTAAAATTGAAGCAGGAGCTGGTGCAAGTAGTACAGCTACTACTGCTGAAGGTCTGGAAGAAGCACTATTCACTAGTACTGGTTTTCATGCATCAAATGAAGCTGTTAGTACCTCTTCGACAGTGGCTTCTATTGACATATCGACAGCTGCTGGTGCACAACGTGCAATTGCAATCTTAGATAAAGGTATTCAACAAGTAAGTGAAGAACGTGGGAACCTAGGTGCGATTGCTAACCGTCTAGATTATACTACCCGTAACTTAGCTAATATCTCTGAGAATGCAGCTTCTGCAAGGTCTGCGATTATGGATGCAGATTTTGCAGCTGAATCAGCTAACTTAAGTCGTGCTCAAGTATTGCAGCAAGCAGGTAATGCAATGTTAGCTCAAGCTAATGCACGACCACAGCAAGTGTTATCGCTACTTCAGTAATAATAAGTTGAATTGGCGCTGAGTTAGTAAAAATTCAGTGTCAAATTCGGGAGGATTCTTATGTCGGTTGAATCAATAAATAGCTCGGTTGTCACGGCTCCATTGCCAGCTACACCCAGAGTTGATACAACAAAAGAAACGGCGGAGAAAACTTTATCGACTACTCAGGTTAATACTACCAATCCTGAAGTTTCATCAACATTTATAGAGAAAGAAGAATTACAGGGCGCGGTTACAAAGCTGAACGATTTTATGCAAAATAGCCCACAGCGTAATTTAAGCTTCTCTATTGATGAAAGTACTAAAGAATTGGTTGTTGTTGTTACAGATAAGTTAACTGATGAAGTAATCAGGCAGATGCCAACCAAAGAGGCGCTGGCAGTTGCTAAGCAAATCGAAAGTATGCTTGGCTTGATTCTGAACGATAAAGCATAGAATTAAACCGAAATTAACGATGTTAATTTCGGTTTTTTTGTGAATAACAAGATTTTATTTTTTATAAACATATACTTTTTACATAAAAGCTGTAAATGTTCTTATACGCCAAAGTATATTTTTATAAATGATAGTGTGAGTCCTCTGCATAACGTTGCGAGAGAAGGCAATACAAGGAAAAAGCCGGAGACAGTGTGCCCTTCTTTATGGGTATTACAAGTGTAAATGAGCATGTTGAGCCGGTCTTTAACGCCGTATTACCGAGTGCAGTAGTTATGCAGAGGTCTCAGTGTACTAATGATTATATTGATTGAGAGGTATATATGGCTACTGATATTATTGGCGCATTAGGCGGTGGATCCGGTATTAATTCTACTCAGTTGGTTAAGGATTTAGTGGCTGCTAACAAAGCTCCGCAACAAGGCCGAATTGACAGTAAAAGTGATAAATTTGATGCCCAGCTTTCTGCTTACGGGCTGCTAAAAAGTGCCATGTCCGAGTTCCAAAAAATCATCGCACCTTTGACCGATCCGGCCATCTTTAGCGCAAAATCAATTAATGTACCGACCACGGATATTATTTCGTTTAATTCACTAACTTCAGTAGCCCCCGCGGGTAATTATCAGCTTGAAGTTTCCAAAATTGCTACAGCCCAGTCTTTGGCTATAAATTCAAGCCAAATTGATGCTGATGTAGCTTTAGGTAAAACGGGGAAATTAACCTTTAAAATTGGTGAATGGACATATGACGGTGCGGCTGCTCCAGATGTATTTACGGCTAATCCTGATGTGGCAACCTTTGACATAGATATCACCGTTGATGACACTTTGGCTAGTATTGCTAAAAAAATTAATGCCGCAGATTCTAAAGTACTCGCATCGGTGATTAATATTGATGGTCAATTTCAATTGCTAGTGACCGCTGAATCCGGATCAAAGAATGCGTTAGAGATAACGACTGATAACTCAACTGATTTAGCAGGTTTTGAATTTTCCAAAACAAGTCATGCAAATGTCATCGAAACGCAAGTAGGGCAAAATGCAGAATTTAAACTAAATGGTTTGAATATCACTCGAAGTAGTAATGATATTTCAAATGTGATCAATGGCTTAGATTTTACGCTAAATAAAGCAGATTTAGGTAATAGCATTTCATTTTCTATATCACAAGATAAAACAAGTGCTGAAACAGCCATTAAAGGTTTAGTCGAAGCTTATAATATCTTCCAGAAGACTATTAAGCCATTGGTAGGCGTTAGTGAAAATGAGAGCAATAACTTAGTAAGAGGAGATTTGGCATCAGATGGTACCGCAAAGAGCTTAACTTCACTCATTACTCAGACATTGGTTTCTACGGTTAGTGGTTTAAAAAATACTGATGCATATAGTGCATTAGGCGCCGTAGGCATTAAAACTAACACTGATGGCTCGCTAAGTATTAATGAGGAACAATTTGATCTGGTCATGAAAAATGACTTTGACCAGTTGGCCGGTTTGTTTGGTGTAAACACATCAAGTTCAAGTAGCTTCGTTGAGTTAAATACTGGCAGCTTTGCTGCACGAGCAGTGGCTGGTGAGTATTTGATTAATATCACTCAAGCACCTACCAAAGGGTCTATTAGCGGGTCAGCGGTAACCTCTTTTGATTTGTCAGCAGGTGTGAATGATTTCACTATTAATGTTAATGGTACCAGTAGTCAGAGGATTAGTTTAACCAATAATTATGCCTCAATCGAAGCTCTAGCTGCGGATTTACAAAGTAAAATCAATGGTGATAGTTCAATTAAGGATGCGGGTTTTAAAGTCAGTGTTGCTGTTGAGGCTGGAGCTTTAAAAATAACATCTGAGCTATTTGGTGGTACATCTAATATTCAGTTTTCAACGGTGTCATCCGAGTTTACTGCTAAACTAGGACTAAATACAACCACAACTGGTATATCTGGGCTTGATGTTAAAGGCACAATAAATGGCGAAGAGGCATTAGGGACATCAAATATTTTATTACCTGCCATCGGTTCAAATGCCTATGGATTAAATATCTCTTTTAAAGAAGACACACCTTTAGGTGATTATAAAGTTAATTTTACTAGAGGGCTGGCGGGTGAGCTTTCTCTACTGTTAAGTAGCAGCTTGGCTGAAAATGGACAAATCGCAAAACGCGAAACATCGATTGGGGATCAGAAGAAAGTACTTAATGTTGATCAGGAAAATTTAGATCGAAAAATGTCTGCTTATCATGCCCGATTGTCTCGTCAATTTGCTGCAATGGAAAGGATAGTAGCAAGTTTGAATCAAACTAGAGGGCAGCTGGACGGATTGATCGACCGGTTGCCATTTACCACAAAGAATTAATTTTCGCACTTACTGAGGTTTTGTTATGAGTGTTAACTTAACTGCCATGAATCAATATAGATCTGTAGATGTTAGATCTGCTGTTGCATCGGCTTCCCCACATCGATTAATAGCGATGTTGTATGACGGCGCTCTGGCATCGTTAGCGAATGCTAAAGGATGTATTGTCAGAAAAGATATAGAGGAAAGAGCAAAACAATTGAATAAAGCTAATGATATTGTGCTCGCTTTGTATGATTTTTTGGATAGAGAAAAAGGCGGAGAGATAGCTGTTAACTTAGGTCGCTTATATCAGTATATTATTCAAGGTATCTTGGAAGCCAACCGAGATCAAAGTGCGGATAAAATTCAAGAGTTGATCAATTTATTACTTGAATTAAAACAAGGCTGGATAAGTATGCCTTTAGATATCCGAATGGGAAAAAAATAAAAGGGTTTTAAATGTTAGATATGAATTCTGTAGAATATAGGCAAGCTGCTTTGTCTCTGAATTATGAACTAGAAGCTATATTTAGAAAAAATATTAATTTTTTCAAAATTGAAGAACCAAATTTATATCAATTATTTAAAAACTACACCCCTAAAATATTGAAATTGCGTCTAGCTGCTGAGGGATACCTAAATTTATATAATATTAATTCAGGAAAATCCGTCTATGATATAGACCCATTAGAGTATGCCAAAAAACAAGTTGAATTACATTTAAAAACACGCCCTACTTTTGCGCTAAATTTGACCTTGGCTGATAATGGTAGAGATGATTACCCTTATACTAAATGTTTATCTAAGTTAGATATTGAATACGATAAAATTTATCCTGGTTTATCAATCAAGGATGATCCTAGCTCCCAGCAAATGTTTATGTTTGGTGGTGGACTGTTTTTACAGTTAGAGCCGCTTTTAAATCAATTAGATGTTAAGCATCTATCAATTTTTGAGTCTAATCATGATTCTTTTCATGCATCTATGCATTTAATTGATTGGTCTGAAATATATCGTTACTTCTCTCAAGACGGCTATAGTCTTAATTTTAATTTAATTGGTAGTGATCAAACAAACCTTGTTAAAATGGCGAAAATTTATCTGGAGAAAGGTTTCCACCACTTTACAAGAATAGAGCAGTATTATCATTATTCAAATGATGAAATATTAAACCTGATAAATAACTTCAAAAATCATTTACAGTCCATTATCGGCTCGCAAGGTTTTTTTGAAGATGAAAGAATTGGTATGGCACACACGCTCATTAATATAAGTAAAAATTATCCTATATGCAGTCATAATTTTACTGAAAAAAAACAGTTTGACCAAACCCCGGTCATTATTGTGGGAAATGGTCCATCTTTAGATGATTTGGAATCATTTATTTTTGATAATAAAGATAACGCTATTATTGTTTCATGTGGCTCTGCTTTAAGCGCTCTAATCAAAAAAGGTATTAAACCTGATATACATATTGAACAAGAGCGAATGATCTTAGTCCCCCAATGGATTGAAGAATCAACTACAATGTTAGATCGAAAAGGGATCGTTTTTATTGGATTAAACCCTTGTCATCCACGCAGTTTTGAACTTTTTGATGAAAGTTATATCACTTTAAAGCCACATGATTTAGGCGTGGCTGTGATGGAAGATATTGGTATTAAAGAAGTATCGTATTCAGATCACTGTTTACCAGTAGTTGGTAATTTAGCCCTTTCAGTTATGATTAATATGGGCTATAAAAATATTTATTTAGCTGGTCTTGACTGTGGAATGATCGGTAAAGAAGAGCATCACTCGAAAGATAGTAACTATTTCAACGCTGATTCGGAATATAATCAGCATATGGTTATTGCTAATGTAGGAGATGACTTTTTTGAGGTTAAAGGTAATTTCCGCGATACTGTTTACTCTACATCAGTCTATAATTATTCACGAGTTGAATTACAGAGTTTACTGCAAACTTATACTCCGAATTGCTTTAATTTGAGTGATGGAGCTTATATCGAAGGTGCTAAGCCCACCGATGTAGCTGTGCTCAATCCCTTTCCTTTATTATCGGATAAGCATGGAAAGTTAGTTAAGAAACTAGGCGAATGTTTTAAATCTAAACATATAGATAAAAAAATTGTAGATAAAAAAATTGTAGAATATCAAAAACTGTTTTTCGACAAAGTTGATGTTTTAAAATCTCTTTTTGAAATTGAAGATTTATCTTTTAACGAAATATTACTTAGATTTGATATTCTTGAAACATCGCTTATGGCCATAAGACTAGATGATAAAGTTGGTTATATGTTGTTGAACGGAAGTGTTCGTGGATTAGCCTACAAGTTAAGTGTTGCAAAACATAACTTAAACAAGGATGCTTTTAAACAGTATTATTTGATAGCGAAACCTTTGATCGATCAGTTTTTTGAAGAGATGAAAAATAGTATAGGTAAAGGTTTTTTGAAATATGATAGCTACACTGTTGATAGCTAAAGTTGATATTTCCACTACCTTATTCCAGAATTAGTGATTTTAGTCAACAATATAGCGAAAGCTAATGATTTTATATCGGTTTGTAAAACTCTCACTGAACCTACGAGCTTCATGCATGGATGCATTTATTTAGCATTTTCACGATGTTAATGAGCTTGAACCTAAGGGTGCAGCTAAGATTTTTCAATTCCACTGTAAAACCAATATCTTACACTCTGTATTCACTTTGAAGTCACGGATTCAGGTAATATATATACACTCTATATTCGCTTTGAAACCACTGATTCAGGTTGTTACCGTATAGACGTAACTAAAACTGCGATACTAGGTTATAAATTTTTGCACTGTCAAAAAATTTCATATATATATATCCCTCGTTCGTTAGTCTGTATTTTTCTACTATGTAGGCTAAATTTAATGAGCTGTGTTTTTATACTATGTATCAATTTTTTTTGAATTAGATTTGATTTATTACATTGAAAATAACTGAAGTTCCCACCATTATGTTTATGTCATACTTCGTATTTTCTAAGAGGAGTTCGAGCATCCATCATTGAACTGAAAGATAAGATTTAATGATTTTTCTTTTGGAATATCAGTTCATTTCCTTTATAGGGCATCTGGATACTTAAAATAGAAAGAGTGTCCAAACCAAAAAATAATTTTTTATGCGCTATTATCGATAAGATGAATTTGGCTATGTTTTCGTAATTTACAGCATACTTCAGCTTATTAGCACTTGGAAATATACATCAAATATATTGAAATGAGTGAATTATTGAACTCCGCGCTGGATTCAAAAATATGAAACTAACCTACAAATTTTGTTGATGTTTTTTTGAATATTCAAGAAAATATGTATACATATAAGCTGTTTATTATATTCTCGTTAATTTTCAAATTTAGTTACAATACCGAAATTATTTAATATTGCAGAATTCGTGAGTTAAAAGTGCATCAGGAGCTTGCGCTATGTGGTGCAGTGAAGACATTGATTCAGGATATTAATAGAGCTCTGTACTACGTAGTGAATGAAGTTAAGACAAAGAAACTAACCGAAAAATTGCAGAGTTTACCAGTGCAAATGAGCGAATTGAACTGGTTGTTGACGCTGTATTCACGAATGCAGTAGTTATTATACTGAAGTCTCATTAAAGTAAACTAAGATTTATAGTATTTGGCAGGGCAAACGCATGAATATAATTTATACAGCTAACCTTTATAATTGATGCTACAAAACTCAGCTTGTTGAGTGTTTATCGTACTATTCTTAGATGGTTTCATCAGTCTAGTCAGATGAAAAGTCAGTGAGACGAAAGTATTTGAGATATATGGCTAATTTTAAAAATCATTGACATGAAAATAATTTCTTTCAATATTGTTGATTTATATTTAAACATTACGAGTTGTCAATCGGGTAAAAAATAGCCTGAAAATAAGATATATGATCCATTTAATCAAAGGGTTTGATCAAAAATTGTTCATGCGTTTGTCCTGTAGTATTTGGTTGTTTCCCGCAAAATAAAGTTAGTATTTTAGGATATATTTAACAATGAATAGAGGTTTAGAATAATGACATCAATATTGTCTTTGATAGGTCGTAAAATAATGATGTTCACAAAAGATATAGAGCGTAGCCAAAGTGAGTTATTGTATGAAGTAGGCCGTTCTTCGTTTCTTGTCTTAGGAGGTGCCGGGACCATAGGTCAAGCTGTTACCAAAGAAATATTTAAGAGATCACCAAAGAAATTACATGTAGTCGATATCAGTGAAAATAATTTGGTTGAATTAGTCAGGGATATTAGGAGCTCGTTTGGTTACATTAACGGAGATTTTCAGACTTTCGCCCTCGATATAGCTTCCGTGGAATACGATGCTTTTCACAACGCGGATGGACAATATGATTACGTATTAAATTTGTCAGCCTTAAAACACGTTCGAAGTGAGAAAGATCCATATACATTAATGAGAATGATTAGTGTAAATATTTTTAATACGGACAAAACTATACAGCAAGCCATTAACAAAGGAACAAAAAAGTATTTTTGTGTATCGACTGATAAGGCAGCTAATCCCGCTAATTTAATGGGGGCTTCCAAAAGTATTATGGAGATGTTTTTGTGGCGGCGTAGCGAAAAAATAAATATATCTACCGCTCGTTTTGCAAATGTTGCTTTTTCTGATGGTTCCCTATTACATGGATTTAATCAAAGAATTCAAAAAAAGCAGCCAATAGTTGCACCAAGTGATATAAAACGATATTTCGTGACCTCAGAAGAATCTGGTATTTTATGCTTAATGTCATGTATATTAGGGAAAAATAGAGATATTTTTTATCCAAAATTATGTCCAACTCTCAATTTGACTAGTTTTCCAAGTATTGCTGAAAAGTATCTGCATAGTTTTGGTTTTACAGTGTTTAATTGCTCCGATGAAGATGAAGCACGAAAGTTAGTTAAGAGCCTACCTGAAAAAGGTATGTGGCCTTGCTTCTTTTCCAAGAGTGATACGACAGGGGAAAAAAGCATAGAGGAGTTTTTCACTGACTCTGAAGTGTTAGATATAACTACATTCGAAAATATAGGAGTGATTAAAAATACAACTAGTTTTGAATATGCTCCACTTGATGACTTTGAGGGCACCATCAGAATACTCAAATCTAATGGAACCTGGACTAAAGAAGAAATAGTGACTTCGTTTAAAAAGATTTTGCCAGATTTTGATCATCTTGAAAATGATCGATATTTAGATGGAAAGATGTAAATATGAGCACGGAAATAATAGCGTTCATTAGAGAGCTTTACGCAACTAATGACTTCATACCTCTACATGCACCAGTTTTTTACGGAAATGAAACTAAATATGTAACCCAAGCTTTGCAATCTACATTCGTCTCTAGTGTAGGGAAATTTGTAGATCAATTTGAGCAATCGATTGAAAACTATACTGACTCACCTAAAGCTGTCGCAACTGTTAATGGTACCGCAGCATTACATACAGCACTGTGCTTATCGGGTGTTGGCCAAAATGATTTAGTTATTACGCAAGCGTTAACTTTTGTCGCAACATGTAATGCAATCTCTTATTTGGGAGCTGAACCCCTTTTTATCGATGTATCAAAAAATAGCTTAGGGTTGTCTCCACAGGCAGTTAGAGAATATTTAGAAGAGTTCGCATGCCTTGATGATGATGGAATATGTTTTCATAAAGAAACTAATCAAAAAATAAAAGCCGTCATTCCAATGCATACGTTTGGTCATCCGGTTGAGCTTGATGAACTGCAGGAGGTTTGTAATATTTGGCATCTGATTTTAATAGAAGATGCCGCTGAAAGCTTAGGGTCCTTTTATAAAGGCCAGCATACTGGGACTATTGGTGATTTTGGCGTATTAAGCTTTAACGGTAATAAGATTATTACTACTGGTGGTGGAGGGATGCTGTTAACTAATAAGTTAGAAAATGGCGTTAAAGCCAAACATTTAACAACAACAGCGAAGGTTGCTCACCCTTATGAATTTAAACACGATGAGTTAGGGTTCAATTACAGGCTGCCTAGTTTAAATGCCGCATTGGGTTGTGCTCAAATGGAAATGCTGACGGAATTCATCAAATTAAAACGAAATATAGCCAGTGAGTATGAAATCTTTTTCAATAATTCAGATTATACTTTTGTTAAGGAACCCATTTATGCTAAATCTAATTACTGGTTGAATGCCGTTATATGCCCAAATTATGCTTCTCGTACTCAACTTATTGAATTAACTAATGAAGCTGGGGTAATGACTAGACCGGTATGGACTTTAATGCATAAGCTACCTATGTATAGAGACTCTCTTAGAGGAAATTTATCTGTTTCTGAATGGCTAGAGTCACATTTGGTCAATATCCCAAGTTCAGTGATAAAACCTTAATATGCAGCAACCAACAAAAAAAATAGGCATTGTGACAGGTACTAGAGCTGAATATGGACTTATGTCTAGAGTTATTCACTTAATGCAGTTAGATGTAAGATTTTCCACTGTTATCTTCGTTACCGGTACTCATCTATCGCCTGATTATGGCCACACTATTGATGAGTTGGAAGAGCAGGAAGTTGATAATATTTATCCGATTGAAATTTTATTGTCTTCTGCTAGTCGGGTAGGTGTTGCGAAATCTGTTGGCCTTGCTACCTTAAGTTTTGCAGATGCTTTCTCAAAAGAAAAACCAGATGCTATTTTGATTTTAGGTGATCGGTTTGAAATTCTAGCAGCGGCGCAAACGGCCATGCTGTTGGGAATTCCTATCATTCATTTACACGGAGGAGAGATTACTGAGGGCGCTTTTGATGATGCTATTCGACATGCAGTTACAAAACTAGCCAATTTACATTTCGTATCAACAGAATTATTCGCGCGAAGAGTTGAGCAAATGGGCGAAAATTCAAACTCAATTTTTGTCGTAGGATCTTTCGGTATAGATAATATATTGAATACACCAAGAATGGATGTATCTGAGTTAGAAAATAGTTTAGGTTCGGTCCTAGACCGACCAATAGCTTTGGTAACATACCACACAGTGACAAATACTTTAGATACTAATGAAAATGATATACAGCCTTTAGTTGAGGCTATAGTAAATAACCCACAACTTTTGTACGTAATCACTTATCCAAATGCTGATGGATATGGTAAAAGAATAATTAGTCAATGGGAGGTAATATCCAGTTTACACAATGTTATTTTGCTACCTTCGCTTGGTTTTAGACGCTATCTTTCTTTAATGGAGCATGTTGATTGTGTCATCGGGAATTCATCAAGCGGAATCATTGAAGCGCCAACTTTTAAAGTAGGAACTGTTAATATAGGCACTAGGCAAAAAGGAAGGCCAACAGCAGATAGTATTATTAATGTGGAGATGTCTGAAAAATTAATTTCAGGTGCAATTAAAGAGTGTTGTAGTGATAAGTTTAAAAGGAATTTAGTTAATATAAAAAATCCATATGGAGAGGGCGGAGCTGCTAAAAACATGATTGAAATTCTTTTCAATATTGATTTTAATTCGTATAAAATTAAAACTTTTGTGGATGTTTTATGAAAAATAAAGTGCTCATTATAGCTGAGGCCGGAGTCAATCATAATGGTCAGATTGAGTTAGCTAAGAAATTGATTGACGTCGCTGTTTCTGCAGGAGCTGATATTGTTAAATTCCAGACTTTTAAAACAGAAAATATAGTCACCGAAAAAGCCGAATTAGCTGACTACCAACGTGAAAATATAGGTAGTACCGATTCTCAATTTACCATGTTAAAACGACTTGAATTAAAGTATGAAGATCATTTTGAATTGCTTGATTACTGCCACACTAAAGGGATTGAATTTTTGTCTACGGCCTTTGATAGTGAGAGTTTAGAGTTTTTAACAGAAGAATTAGGGTTGACCACACTTAAGATACCTTCGGGTGAAATTACAAACGGCCCATTTTTGTTAGAACATGCTAAAAAGAAATTAAACATTATAATGTCAACAGGGATGGCAACCTTAGCTGAAATTGAATTTGCGTTGTCGGTTTTGGCTTTTGGCTTTACAAATATAGATGATACTCCCTCTGAAACTGATTTGTTGGCGGCTTATTGCTCTAAAAATGGTAAGGAAGCTCTTAAGAGATACGTGACTATTTTACATTGTACAACTCAGTATCCTGCACCTTTCATGGACATTAATTTGAATGTAATTCCAAGTTTATTGAATTCATTTAAGTTGAATGTAGGTTATTCTGATCACAGTAAAGGGATCGAAATATCTATAGCAGCAGTAGCAAAGGGAGCTGTAATAATTGAGAAACATTTCACCTTGAGTAACTCTATGGAAGGTCCTGATCATAAAGCGTCATTAGAACCTAGTCAGCTCAAAGCCATGGTTACAAGTATTAGAAATGTTGAACAAGCGCTAGGGGATGGGATTAAAGCGCCACAACCATCGGAAGTTAAAAATAAGATAGCGGCTAGAAAAAGTCTAGTAGCAACAGTGGATATTAAAATAGGTGAAGTCTTTACTAAACAAAATTTAAGTATCATGCGACCTGGAAATGGGATGAATCCTTCATGTTATTGGAAGCTGATTAATAATCTATCCAGAAACGCCTACTTGAAAGGAAGTCTTATAAATGAGTAGATTTAAGAAAACAACTAATTATTCACTGCAGTCAGATAGGTGATGCATGAACGATAGCTGGAAAGAAGCAAGTATTAAGTGTAATAGCACTATTCGTGAAGCGCTAGAATGTATTAATAAAGTGAATATTAGAATAGCTCTAGTCATATCTGACGAAACAAAATTACTTGGCGTTGTCTCTGATGGAGATATCCGCCGAGGTCTGTTGAAGGGGCTTGGGCTCGATGATATGGTTGAAAGTGTTATGAATGCTAGCCCATTAGTGATGCCGTATAATAGCAGCTCTTCGGCAATGAAAAAAGTAATGAAATTAAATAAGATTTTTTCACTACCTTTAATTAAAAATGGATATTTAGTTGGGGTAGAAACTCTAGATTCTACTTTGAGTAAACAGGTTTTGAATAATCCTGTGGTTCTTATGGCTGGAGGATTTGGCACCAGATTAAGTCCTTTAACAGATAATTGTCCCAAGCCAATGCTAAAAGTGGGTGGTCAACCTATTCTTGAAATTGTTTTACAAAGTTTTATTCGAGCAGGATTTTGTGACTTTTATATATCGACCCATTACATGCCAGAGAAAATCGAAAACTATTTTGGTAATGGAGATAAATGGGGAATTAAAATTTCTTATATTTATGAAGAAATTCCTCTAGGCACTGGAGGAGCTTTAGGATTATTGAAAGATAGTTTTTCTAAATTACCTGTCGTAGTTATGAATTGTGATGTGTTGACAGAGGTAGATTTTAAGGAGTTATTAAACTTCCACGAAAATCATGAAGAAAATGTGACGATGTGCGTCAGAAAATACGACTACCAAATTCCTTATGGTGTCATTAATGTAGATGGTGTTAGGGTGAAGAATATGGTTGAAAAACCAACTTATGAATTCTTTGTTAATGCTGGAATCTATGTTGTAAATCCAGAATTCATATCCACAATCCCCCGTAATATAAGATCTGACATGCCAACTCTGATAGAGCAGCAAATGGAGAAGGACAATAATATTATGGTTTTTCCTATACATGAATATTGGTTGGACATCGGGCGTATGGATGACTTTAATAGGGCGCAAATTGACATTCACAATTTGCATATTTTTGATGATTGATAATAAAAGAGTGTTAGCTATAGTGCCTGCTCGTTCAGGTAGTAAAGGGCTAAAAAATAAGAATATTAAAATGCTTAATGGTAAACCTTTATTGGGTTGGCCGATCAAAGCTGGAATAAATAGTCGGTATATTGATAAAGTAGTTGTTTCTACAGATAGCGAGCAATATAAAAAAATTGCTTTAGAGCAATCTGTAGATGAGGTTATTTTACGTCCATCAGAATTAGCTACGGATGAAGCTGGTTCTATAGATGTTATTTTACACGCTTTAGATGTGCTAAAACTACAATGCAGTAGCTTTGATATAGTTGTTTTACTGGAACCGACCTCACCTTTGACAACATCAGGGGATATAGACGAAGCTTTAGAGCTAATGATTAGCAGTCAAGGAGTCAAGTCAGTTGTAGCAGTAGTGCAAGCCCAGTGTCATCACCCTCAATTTGCCTATACCGAAAAAAATAGATTTCTAACTCAATATACCCCTGGTTCGGCTGAAATTGTTAGACGACAAGATTTAACAGAAGTTTACTATTTGGATGGATCATTATATATATCAACAGTAGCTGCTATTGAAAAGTATAAAAATTTTTTAACAGATTGTACTCTGGCCTTCAAAGTGCCTAAATGGAAATCGTTTGAAATTGATGATGACATTGATTTTGATATAGTTGAAATGTTAATGAAGAGGTATAGCGTTGAGTAACTATAGACAAAGATTATTGAAAGCAATTCCTGGTGGGGCTCATACTTATTCAAGAGGTTATGATCAATTTCCGGAATGTGTGCCTAGTTTGTTCAAAAGGGGGAAAGGATCTTACATATATGATGATAAAGACAATGCGATTTTAGACTACGGGATGGCACTTCGAGCTGTCCACATCGGTTATGCAGAAGATACCATTGATCTTGCTGCTTATCGCCAAATAGAGAATGGAAACAATCTCACTCGACCTTCACTTGTAGAGTTAGAAGCAGCCGAACTGCTTATAGACTTAATTGACTCTGTTGACATGGTGAAATTTACTAAGAATGGATCTACGGCTGTGTCAGCAGCTGTCAAATTATCTAGGGCTTATACCGGGAGAGATAAAGTGGCTAGGTGTTCTGATCAGCCATTTTTATCTTATGATGACTGGTTCATATCATCTACGCCGATCACTAGAGGCATTCCCAAAGCTAGCCTTAACAATACTCTGAAATTTGCATATGACGATATTCATAGTTTAGAAAAGTTGATTGACGAACACGAAAATGAAATAGCTTGTGTGGTGTTAGAGCCGAGCAGTGTTAAACACCCTGTGGACTCCATCACTCATCCAGGGGAAACGTTTTTACATGATGTGAAAAGGTTATGTGAGAAACACGGAATTGTTTTCGTCTTAGATGAAATGATTACAGGATTTCGTTGGCATATTAAAGGTGCCCAGCATTATTATAATATTCAATCTGACTTATGTACTTTTGGCAAGGCTATGGCAAACGGTTTTTCGGTAGCAGCAGTAGCGGGCAAAAGGGAAATTATGGAGCTTGGATCTATTGAGCTTATAGGCAGAGAGAGGGTTTTCTTGTTATCAACAACCCATGGTGCGGAAATGTCAGGTTTGGGGGCTTTCAAAGAAACAGTTGCCTTTATGCATAAGCATGATGTCGTCTCTAGTTTGTGGGATTACGGTGAAAAGCTTAAGAAAATTATCAGTGACTTAGCTAATAGCTTTGGCCTGTCTGAATATTTTAAAGTTGGCGGTGTTAATTGTTCGCCGTATTATCTCACTTATGATTTAGAGCATAAGGCGTCTCTACCTTTAAGAACTCTTTTCGTTCAAGAAATGTTCAAAAATGGAGTGCTAATACCTTGGCTTGCATTATGTTATAGGCATTCTGATGCAGATTTAGAGTTTACAAAAGTTGCTTTGGAAAAAACTTTTTATGTGTATAAAAAAGCTCTTGAGGATGGATATAATAAATATTTGATAGGTGATGTAATCAAACCTGTATTTCGTCGATTTAATTAGTCCGATAAACTAAGAGTAAATAATAAAGTGATTTCTAATAAAATTGTGGTTGTAACGGGGGGGGCAGGCTTGATTGGATCGGCATTTATTGAAGCAGTCCTAGTAAATGGTGGTTCTGCGATTATAGCGGATACTAATCAAGAGAAAGGACACGCTTTAGAGTCTGAGATGAGAAAAAAATATCCAGCTCAGACGGTGCAATATTATAATCTTGATATCAACTCCAAGAAGAGCATTGAATTATTATTAGAAGGGTTAGATGTTCAGTTTGGTCGTGTCGATGCACTAGTTAATAATGCATACCCTAAAAATGAGACATTTGGCGCTGATTTTTTTGATATAGAATATGATAGTTTCTGTGAAAATGTGAATTTAAATTTGGGTGGTTATTTTTTAGCATCTCAATGTTTTGCAAAATATTTCAAAAATCAGGGCTTTGGTAATATTATTAATATGTCATCGATATACGGGATGATAAATCCAAAGTATGAGCTTTATGCTGGTACTGATATGTCTATGCCGATAGAGTACGCCGCTATAAAGTCAGCCGTAAATCAACTGACAAAATATATGGCGCATTACTTAAAAGAATTTAAGATTAGAGTAAATACTATTAGCCCAGGAGGAGTTTTTGATTATCAGCCGGTTTCATTTTTAAAGGGCTATAAATCTCATTGTGCAAAAAAAGGAATGTTAAATCCCAAAGATTTAACAGGTACATTTATTTTTCTGTTATCTGACTCATCAGAGTATATTAATGGTCAAAACATAGTGGTTGATGATGGGTTTTCATTATAATCAGAGATAGATTCGACTTGGGGAATGGAGTCAACCCACTCCCTAAAAAAGATCGGTAATTACAAGACGAATAATGTTGAGCCTTAAACTACTGAGTTTTGAAAGTTTTCAATTGTAACGGAGAATAATTTCCGGAGTTTCTTTTAAGGGCTTGACTGAAAAAGCTAACAAAGTGAGAATTTCTTTTTACTTGCTTATCTCTAGTTAAATGGGGGTGGAGTACTCTTGTAATGTAATAGTGGGTAGATAAAAAATTACTTGGAAATGTTTTGTTATCCATTGAATAAGGAGTTAATTGATTAATTTCGAAAAAATCATCTTCTAAATACAAATTATGATGTGCGGGTTTCATTTCCGCTAAATCAAACTCTTCTCTCGCTTCATTCAAAATTTTCAATGGTGATGAAAATGATTCTATAAAAAGTAAATAGCCACAACGTCCATTTTCTTTTGTGTTAACTACAGATTTATTTATATTGGATAGAGCTAGTTTTTGGTCTTCAACGTCTAATAGATTAATAAGAACTCTTTGACAAATAAAGATGTCGGCAATTAATCCATTTGAAAAATTTAGGTCTCTAATATCTCCTGAAATAATAGATACATTGGTGGTGTTTTCAAAACGTTTAATTGCTATTTCTCTCAGCTCTTGGCTTTTCTCAATACCTGTGAATTCAATGTTCGGGAATAATTCTGAAATAATTTTTAGTGTATATCCATTTCCACAGCCTGCATCTATTGCCTTTAGTGTTTGATTGATCTTCGCACTTTGTTTGATCACATCATCAATAAAATTAACAATTGCTTCTGTTTCTTTTTCTCGGATGTGTATGTCCGTCATTGTACTGGTTAGATTGTCGCCCTCTAGTTGAGCAACTTTTTTATAATGATCGGCAATGATGGAATCATAGTTTTGATTAGAAGCCATTGGTTTGTCCCTTATCAGATAGTTAAAGTATTAAAAAGTTAAATTAGTATTATGAAAAATTATGCTATTGTTTACTCGCAAGGATAAAATACCAGGGCATTAAAAGAGGACCAGAAATTTGTATTCTTTTTCCTGTATCCAGCTTTTTCGTATAAGTACCTCTTGAACCATTGCTGTTTTTAGGGATGTCTATATCTATATCGAATGCTAGGTAATTAAATTTATGGTATTTATTTTTCGAAAAGTAATCTTCGATTAATGGAATGGATAGAATGTTATAATAACTTTGAATACTTGGTGATAGATGATCGTCATAATCCTGTACTTGTATTTTACATGAAATAGGACCTTCGTAGAAAAGAGAAGTCAGCGCTATCCAAGTAGGTTGTAGGTCAATCATTTTTTGTAGTGGCTTTTCGTATTCAGGCATCCAGCTTAAGGTTTGAAAGGAGATAATGACGTCGGCTTTAGGGTACTTAATTCCGTCAATGTTGAGCATGTCTGCCTCAATAAGCTGACAGTTTTTAATATTATTTTTTTCAAAGAAAGTATTGCCTATGAGTACTAACTTTGGATTTATCTCGATACCAATAAAATTACAATTAGGATACCTTTTGCTCATATAGTAAATATTAGCACCTTGACCAGATGCAAAATCAAAAATGGTTAATTTACATTCTCTATTGATTACTTCCGATTTTTCTAACCAATTACAAAAATGAACAGTGCTGCGGTAAGTTTCTTTGAATTGTTTTTCATGGTAGGAAAAATTAATATTTTCAAACCATTCAGTTGTTCTTTGAGGCATGTTAATTCCAATAAATGCAAAATTTCAATCCAAGTATTGTACCGTTAATTGTTGTGAAATGTTTTATATCTTAGCTGTGGGCTCTGTCTGGTCCCTGAATCCGTGACTTCAAAGTGAATACAGAGTGTAATATATTGGTTTTACGGTGGAATTGAAAAATCTTAACTGCACCCGTAGGTTCAGCGGGAATTTTTCTAACCTCTATAAAATCAAGAGCTTGCGCTATGTGGTGCAGTGAAGTCACTTAT
>ASZJ01000089.1 GCA_000416275.1 Osedax symbiont Rs1 | reverse complement strand
CTTGAATTACATCTTTTGCTAAATCAACGCCAACTCTAGTATTATGCATTTTCGGACTCCCAATATTTTTGTGTCGTAACTTGAATATTACTCCACATATTCGGTGTGGGAGAGTCCCATATTATCTGATTCAGGTGGTCGTTAGCGCAGAACGTGACCGAGTTGTTAGAGAGAGTGATCACGTTATCCCAGTCTTTTGCTACGCATTAATTCCAACCACTTTTAGTGTTGTGTCCTCAGCGTTTTCCACTCGGAGATTACGATGCCAAATAAGAGATTAGTTATACGTCAAATCAAAGAAGCTCTTCGCCTAAAATTTCGGAGAATTACAGTCGTGGTAAAACTCATATTAGCTTAAATATCGAGTTTGGACTGTGTCATCTACAAGATAGTGCCTCTGAATTAAGTTTATTATGATCTAGCTCTACATTCTAATAAACACCACACTCCAGTCCGCAGGCAACATTTTCACCTAAGCTCTCACAGTCGGTGACAAAACTAACCTGCCACTCTCCTCTGCAAATCAGTTCCGGCTGCACTTGCTTCCACTTCAAGCCTTGACAGATGCTCTGTATCGCTTTTTGGGTGCCGGTTCCATCGTGACCGGCGCGGATGTAAAAGCCGAACGGCATGCCTTGCTTGGCTTCTAAACAAGGGTAGTAGATGCGGTCGAAAAAGTCTTTAAGGGCGCCGCTCATATAGCCTAAATTTTCTGTCGTACCGAGAATGATAGCGTCACAGGACAGTACATCTGCAGCGGTGGCTTGTAGTGGTGGGATCCATTCAATCACTAAATTGATTTCACCTTTGCGGCAGTTTGCATTGACTCTTTGCGCGCCTGTCAGGGTAGCTGTAGCCAGTTGCTGAGTATTGCTTGATGGAGCGTGGGCCACTATTAATAGCTTTTTCATTGCGGTTCCTCCAAGTAGAGCCTCTTTATAATTCCGTTATCATTTTAGTGGATAACTGAGTGATGCAGCCAATTTTCGTTTAAAAGCTGGTTATGATTCGACAATTCCCTATGTCTTATTTTTTATTCCTTTATTCCTTTATTCCTTATAAAAAGGTGCTTGATAAATTGTTCCAGGCAATTTACCAGCCTCAATTGAACGCTGATTTTTGCTCAGATTAAAGTTCTTCAACTCATCGGTAAAACCAGTATTTTGTACTCTGTATTCGCTTTGAAGTCACGGATTCAAGTGTAAGGAAATAGAGCCGTAGGGACTAGTTGAGAGGCTTAGTATAACGGTTGTCTAGCTTGAAAATTCGCTGGAAGCTAAATTATTTTGATGATTATTTTTGCTTTAGCAAAAGGAATCATTTAAACCCGGCAGTGCTTAGGGTAAAATACGCAACTTTTTAAATGAATTTGATATAGAGCGCATAATGGAAGTTAATCCAATTGTTCAAGATCTAAAAGATATCGAAGGCCGTAGTAAACAGCTTTATCAGTATTTAGAGTATGCGGAGAAAAAAGACCGCCTTGAAGAAGTGACCCGCGAGCTAGAGTCTTCACAAGTATGGGACGATCCTGAAAATGCCCAAAAGCTGGGTAAAGAGCGTGCGCTGTTAGAAAATATCGTCAATACCTTAGAAGATTTGTTAGCGGGGGTCGATGACCTGCGTGAATTGCTAGAAATGGCGGTGGCGGAAGATGATGAAGAAGCCGTCACTGAAGTGGTTGATGAAGTGGCTGGATTAATGTCGAAGTTGGAAGCGCTTGAGTTTCGACGGATGTTTTCAGGCAGTGCTGATGCTAACAATGCCTTCTTGGATATTCAATCTGGATCAGGTGGTACCGAAGCTCAAGATTGGGCTGAAATGGTCTTGCGAATGTTCTTGCGCTGGGGAGAGAGTAAAGGCTTCAAAGTTGAGTTGTTGGAAGTTTCCCCTGGAGAGGTAGCGGGTATAAAAAGCGCATCGATCAGTTTTGCCGGTGAGTATGCGTTTGGTTGGTTGAGAACCGAAACCGGTGTGCACAGATTAGTGCGCAAGTCGCCTTTTGATTCAACCGGTAGGCGCCACACTTCATTTTGTTCGGTATTCGTCTCCCCGGAAATAGATGACAATATTGAAATAGACATTAACCCCGCTGATCTGCGTGTCGATGTCTATCGTGCCTCTGGTGCCGGTGGTCAACACGTCAACACTACTGAATCGGCGGTGCGTATTACTCACGGCCCTTCTGGGATTGTAGTGCAATCTCAGGCGCAGCGCTCGCAGCACCAAAATAAAGATACTTGTATGAAGCAATTGCGGGCTAAGCTGTACGAAATGGAGATGCTCAAGCGCTCTGAAGCTGCGCAGAGTGTCGAAGATTCTAAAGCGGACATTGGCTGGGGAAGCCAGATTCGTTCCTATGTGCTAGATGATCAGCGCATTAAAGATTTGCGAACTAATACTCAGACGTCTAACTGTGACAAAGTGTTAGATGGAGATATAGATCAATTTATCGTGGCTAGCTTAAAAGCTGGTTTATAAAATTATTACAGGCTTAAAAAATGTCAGATATCAATGAGCAGCAAGATGAAAACCGATTAATAGCAGAGCGTCGCGCTAAGTTAGATGTAATAAAGCAGGCCGGCAACGCCTATCCTAATAAATTTAGACGCGATACTTACGCTGAAGATTTATTGGCAGCGCACGGTGAAAAGACCAAACAAGAGTTAGAAGAGCTGGCGATCACCGTCAGTATTGCCGGGCGAGTAATGTTGAATCGCGGTGCTTTTGGGGTGATCCAGGACATGACAGGCCGGGTGCAGTTTTACGTCAATAAGGCGGCCCGCCCATTTGCTAAATCGTTAGATTTAGGTGACATCATCGGTGTTACTGGTATTTTACATAAATCTGGCAAAGGCGATTTGTACGTAGATTTAGGTGAGTATCAGTTGTTAACTAAAAGTTTGCGACCGCTGCCTGATAAGCACAAAGGTTTGCAGGACACGGAAATGCGCTACCGTCAGCGCTATGTTGACTTGATTACTAATGAGCGCTCTAGGAAAGTCTTTGAAATCCGCTCGAAAATGGTGGCTGGGATTCGTAGCTTTCTGGTTGAGCGGCGTTTTGTTGAAGCGGAAACTCCAATGTTGCAAGTGATTCCCGGCGGCGCGGCGGCGCGTCCGTTCGTCACTCATCACAATGCCTTAGATCGTGACATGTACTTGCGTATCGCCCCTGAGCTGTATCTAAAGCGATTGGTGGTAGGTGGTCTTGAACGCGTATTTGAAATTAACCGAAATTTTCGTAACGAGGGGCTTTCTACGCGGCACAACCCTGAATTTACCATGTTAGAGTTTTATCAGGCCTATGCTGATTTTAATGATTTGATGGATTTGACCGAAGAGATGATGCGCACTTTGGCGCAAGATGTCTTAGGTACAACTACAGTGCATTATCAAGGTAAAGATTACGACTTAACTCTGCCCTTTACTCGGATTAGCGTGTTTGATTCTATCCTGCATTATAACCCCGAGCTGACAGCGGCTGATCTCGATACTTTGGCGGCGGCAAAAGCGGTTGCAGAAAAGCTACAAATTCCGTTAAAAGACAGTTACGGTTTAGGTAAAATCCAAATCGAAATATTTGAAAAAACCGTCGAAAGCCGTTTAGATAGTCCGACTTTTATCACTGAGTATCCCGCGGAAGTTTCGCCACTTGCGCGTCGCAATGATAATAATGATTTTATTACCGATAGATTTGAGTTTTTCGTCGGTGGCAGAGAAGTTGCCAATGGTTTCTCTGAGTTAAATGATTCGGAAGATCAAGCGCAGCGCTTTAGAGATCAAGTGGCCGATAAAGATGCCGGTGATGACGAGGCGATGCACTACGATGAAGATTATATTACCGCCTTGGAATATGGTTTGCCGCCGACGGCGGGAGAGGGGATTGGTATTGATCGTCTGGTGATGTTCTTTGCTGACTGTGAGTCGATTCGCGACGTTATCTTGTTTCCGGCGATGCGTCCAAAGATCTAAATCGAGTAATTATCGCAGTAAAAGGCAGCTATATTTAGCTGCTTTTTTGTGTCTGAAGCATTAGTTTAAATAGCTGATCGGTAGTTGCTAGCTGTTTTCGAAGATTTTCGATTGCTCTCAGTTGCCGAGTTAGCAGTGGAATTCTGAGTTTTTAGCAGCGGCCGACTGTTTCGCTTAAATAGCGCGTATCAGATAGACAAAAGTGCGATTTTGCTATAAAATGCCGCCGTTTGCCTAAGAGCTATTTATTAATCGTAGATGGCTGTTAAGGCGGTACAAATTGTAGCTGAAGAGCGGGTATGTTTTTTTATAAAGCACTCGCTTTTTTTGCAGATAAGACACTAAAATTTAGCATCGCATACTATGCGAGGAGGTTGCTTTGACAAGACCAGCCATATTGGCACTTGAAGACGGGAGTATTTTCAAAGGGATCGCTATTGGTGCGAGCGGAGTATCGACCGGGGAGGTTGTGTTTAATACTTCCATGACGGGATACCAAGAGATATTAACCGACCCTTCTTATAGTCGTCAGATAGTTACTTTAACTTATCCACATATTGGCAGCGTTGGCACCAACGTTGAAGACTGCGAGTCGAGTAAGACTTGGGTTGCCGGATTAGTTATTAGAGATTTGCCTTTAGCGGCTAGTAGCTTTCGCAACGAGAAAGACTTAGATGTCTATCTGAAAGAGAACAACGTGGTTGCGATTGCCGATATAGATACCCGCATGTTGACTCGGATACTACGCGAGAAAGGCTCTTTGAGCGGCTGTGTAATGGCGGCGGATAGCACAGAGCAATTAGATGAAGCGCTCGCGTTGACCAAAGCTAAAGAGTTCGCAGGATTGAAAGGCTTAGATCTAGCCAAGGTTGTGACTACCAAACAGCAGTATCAGTGGTTGTCATCGACTTGGGAACTAGGTAAAGGTGCTAACCAGCGATTGGCAAGCGAATTGCCTTATCATGTTGTCACTTACGATTTTGGGGTGAAGCATAATATCTTGCGGATGTTAGTGGAGCGCGGTTGTCAGTTAACGGTAGTGCCGGCAACTACCCCTGCGAGTGAAGTTTTGGCGATGCAGCCCGATGGTGTGTTTTTATCTAACGGCCCTGGAGACCCGGAGCCCTGTGATTATGCGATCACTGCCATACAAGAGATTCTCGCGACTAAAATACCGGTCTTCGGAATTTGCTTAGGGCATCAATTGTTGGCGTTAGCTAGCGGTGCAACAACGCTTAAAATGAAGTTTGGTCATCACGGTGCCAATCACCCGGTGAAAGACTTGAGCACTAATCAAGTGATGATTACCAGTCAAAACCACGGTTTTGCAGTAGACGAAGCTTCGCTGCCAAAAAATATGCGAGCCACTCATCGATCGTTGTTTGATGATTCTCTGCAGGGCATTGAGCGCACGGATACGCCGGCCTTTAGTTTTCAGGGGCATCCGGAGGCCAGTCCTGGGCCCAGAGACGTAGCACCGTTGTTCGATCGATTTATTGATGAGATCGTAAAGCATAAAAGCCAGCTTTAGGGCTTAGGTATGAGAGGTTAATGACCTTAACCTCTGCGCTTCATGTTAATTGAAGCTTTTTCAACGACAACAGATTTTAGTGGTTATTATTATGCCAAAACGTACGGATATACAAAGCATACTCATTCTAGGTGCCGGACCTATCATTATCGGACAGGCCTGTGAATTCGATTACTCAGGTGCGCAAGCTTGTAAAGCATTGCGTGAAGAGGGATACCGAGTCATTTTGGTAAACTCCAACCCTGCGACTATCATGACCGATCCTGGCATGGCTGACTCAACCTATATTGAGCCGGTGAAGTGGAAAACAGTCGCTAAAATTATCGAAAAAGAGCGTCCAGACGCCATATTGCCAACCATGGGTGGGCAGACTGCACTTAATTGCGCGTTAGATCTTGAGCGGGAGGGAGTGTTGGCAGAGTACGGTGTTGAGATGATAGGTGCTAACGCTGACTCCATCGACAAGGCGGAAGATCGCAGACGCTTTGATATAGCGATGAAAAAAATTGGCCTCGAGTGCCCGCGTGCCGATGTGGCGCACACTATAGAAGAGTCATTCGAAGTATTGGCAAAAGTAGGTTTTCCGGCAATTATCCGTCCATCCTTTACTATGGGTGGTTCCGGTGGTGGTATCGCTTACAACCGCGAAGAGTTTGTTGAAATTTGTACCCGCGGTCTAGATTTGTCACCGACCACTGAAATTTTAATCGACGAGTCGCTGATCGGTTGGAAAGAGTATGAGATGGAAGTGGTTCGCGACAAAAATGATAACTGTATCATTATTTGCTCGATAGAAAACTTCGATGCGATGGGTGTGCACACCGGTGATTCAATTACGGTGGCGCCCGCGCAAACCTTGACTGATAAAGAATATCAGATCATGCGTGACGCCTCGCTGGCAGTGCTGCGAGAAATAGGGGTTGAAACTGGCGGTTCAAACGTACAGTTTGGTATAAATCCCGAAGATGGGCGGATGGTGATTATTGAGATGAACCCACGGGTATCTCGCTCATCGGCGCTAGCTTCAAAGGCAACCGGCTTCCCGATTGCCAGAATCGCTGCAAAGTTAGCGATTGGCTATACCTTGGACGAGTTGCAAAACGATATTACCGGTGGTCGAACGCCGGCATCGTTTGAACCTTCCATCGATTACGTAGTGACAAAAATACCGCGCTTTACCTTTGAAAAATTTCCTCAGGCCAATGACCGTTTAACCACGCAAATGAAATCTGTAGGCGAGGTGATGGCGATCGGTCGTACATTCCAAGAGTCTTTGCAAAAAGCGATGCGTGGTCTAGAGACAGGTGTGTCTGGGTTTGATCCCTGTATCGATATTACCCACGAAGACGCGCGCGTCGATATAATTAGAGAAATGAAGCAGCCGGGCGCCGATCGTCTCTGGTGTATTGGCGATGCGATGCGCATGGGGATGTCAGTAGAAGAATTGTACGCGCTATCCGGTGTTGATCCCTGGTTCTTAGTACAGATAGAAGACCTGATTAAAGACGAAATGGGCTTGCAAAAAACCGCGTTACACGATCTGTCAGCGGATCGGATCTACCGTTTGAAGCGCAAAGGTTTCTCGGATGCTCGCCTAGCTAAGTTGCTAGCAGTACCTGAAAAAACTTTCCGCAAGCAGCGTCAGCGCATGGGTATTCGCCCGGTCTATAAGCGGGTCGATACTTGCGCGGCAGAGTTCGCAACTGATACCGCCTATATGTATTCAACATACGAGCAAGAGTGCGAGGCGAGACCGACTGATCGTAAAAAAATTATGATTTTGGGTGGTGGTCCGAACCGCATTGGCCAAGGTATCGAGTTTGATTACTGTTGTGTGCATGCAGCGCTGACTGCTCGCGATCAAGGTTATGAAACGATTATGGTTAACTGTAATCCTGAAACAGTGTCAACTGACTACGATACTTCTGATAGGTTGTTTTTTGAGCCGGTGACGCTGGAAGATGTGTTAGAAATTGTCGATGTTGAAAAGCCGGTAGGTGTGATCGTTCAATACGGTGGTCAGACCCCGCTCAAGTTGGCGGTAGAGTTGGAGCGTGCCGGTGTGCCAATCATCGGCACTCAGCCAGAGGCTATTGATAGAGCGGAAGACCGCGAGCAGTTCTCGCAGATGATCCAGCGCTTAGGGCTAAAACAGCCGGAGAATGCAACCGTGCGCTCGACTGATGAGGCGGTGATTGAGGCTGCTAAAATTGGCTATCCACTCGTGGTTCGCCCCTCCTATGTGCTAGGTGGGCGGGCGATGGAAATAGTTTACAAAGAGACCGAGTTAAAGCGCTATATGGCTGAGGCGGTGCAGGTCTCTAACGACGCGCCAGTGCTGCTCGACTTTTTCCTCAATAACGCTATCGAAGTAGATATTGATGCTATTTGTGATGGTGAAATTGTGGTGATAGGCGCGATCATGCAGCACATAGAGCAAGCGGGTGTTCACTCTGGTGACTCTGCCTGTGCATTTCCTCCGTATAATTTGCCGAAGAAAGTGCAAGATGAGATGCGTGAGCAAGTCAAAAAAATGGCTCTTGAGCTGGGTGTAGTCGGATTGATGAATACCCAATTAGCCTATCAAGACGGCGAGATATATGTCATTGAGGTCAATCCGCGGGCTTCGCGGACAGTACCTTTTGTCTCTAAGTGTATCGGTCATTCACTGGCAAGTATTGCCACGCGAGTGATGCTGGGCGATAGCTTAGAAAAAATAGGCTTTACCGAAGAAGTGATACCCAAGCTAATGCACGTCAAGGAGGCGGTCTTTCCGTTCAATAAATTCCAGGGAGTTGACCCAGTGTTGTCGCCGGAGATGAAGTCGACAGGTGAGGTGATGGGCTCTGGAGAGACCTTTGCTGAAGCGTTTATGAAAGCGACTATTGGCGCCGGTGATGTGTTGCCGTTAGTCGGCAAAGCTTTTGTCTCGGTGCGCAACATGGATAAAGCGGGGGCGGTCAGAGTTGCACAGTCACTGTTGGAAAAAGGCTACACCTTATGTGCCACTGAAGGTACTGCGATAGCTCTGCAAGCTGCGGGTATGGAAGTGGAGCGGGTTAACAAGGTGATGGAAGGGCGGCCAAATGTTGTTGACATGATCAAGAACGATGAAATAAGCTACGTCGTTAATACCACCGAGGGGCGTCAGTCAACAGCCGACTCTGCGGAAATTCGCCGAAGCTCGCTACAGCATAAAGTGCCTTATACCACGACTATAGCGGGGGCTGAAGCGATTGTGATGGCCCTCACTTACGGTGAAGAAAAAGTAGTGCGCCGTCTGCAAGATATGCACGGCTAAATTTTTTAAGTAATCTTCTCTCGATTGGAAGATAAATTGGATATTTGTAACGGTGGGTGAGAACTCGCCGTTTTTTATTAAGGGAGTTGTAATATGAGTCGAGTACCTATGACCGTCTTCGGTGAAAAGGCGCTTCGTGAAGAGTTAGATTATTTGAAGTCAGAGAAGCGACCGCGAATAATCAAGGATATAGCCACGGCAAGAGAGCATGGCGATCTAAAGGAAAATGCCGAATATCATGCGGCGCGCGAAGAGCAGAGTTTTACCGAGGGGCGTATCCAGGAGTTGGAGGGGAAATTATCCAATGCGCAGGTGATCGATGTCATGGAAATTCCGTACGCTGGAAAAGTTATTTTCGGTACGACTGTGCAGTTGATTAATTGCGATACAGATGAAGAAGTTTGCTATCAAATTGTCGGCGATGATGAAGCGGACATAAAAAAGCATAAAATATCAGTCAACTCGCCGATCGCGAAAGGGCTAATTGGTAAGTTAGAAGGTGAAGTAGCGGCCATCAAAACACCCAGGGGTTTGGTTGAGCTTGAGATAGAAAAAGTAGAGCATCTATAGAGAGTCAGCCAGAAAAAGGGCTGCGGCTGAGTTGTAGTGCAAAGATTGGCTGAGTTCAAAATACTTTGAAAAGCTTCAGTTTAACAAAACTGAAGTTTTTCAAACTGAGCGGGCTTATTGCTGGCCAGTCGCTCTTAAAATATTGGATAATTTAGGATTGGCTTCAAGAGCTGGGCGGTAAATTAATACTATGTGGCCGACTTCTTGAATTATTTGCGCTTCAACAACCGTGCAGAGCTCGCGAATCATTTTCTTCTTTAGCTCGCGATCGGAGATGGAAAATTTGACTTTAATTAGTTCGTGGTCTTCCAGTGCTCTATCTACTTCAAGCTGTAAATTTTCAGTCAGACCTTTGCTGGCAACCGTCACTAGTGGGTTTAGTTTGTGACCTAAAGTGCGAAAGTGCTTTTTTTGATCTTGGGTGATGCTCATTGTGTAAAATACCTTGGTTTGCTGGTCTGTGGGCAAGTTTGCCCGATACTAATGCCGATAAAAGGGCTTAGTATTTAGATCCCGTTTAAATTTGTTGCTATTCTATCATTATTTTACGATTGCGTAATGATCGCCTTGCATTGAATGTTATTAGTTCTATCTTTAATTGAGAAAATATTTTGGCAAAATCAAAAAGTAGTGGTCGCTGGCTACAAGAACACCTTAGTGACCCGTACGTGAAAATGGCGAGAGAGCAAGGTTATCGTTCAAGGGCCAGTTTTAAACTGCTAGAATTACAAGAAAAGGATAAGCTAATTCGCAGTGGTATGCTAGTCGTAGATCTGGGAGCAGCCCCCGGGGGTTGGTCGCAAGTAGCAGCCGAGTTGGTAGGTGATTCAGGGCGGGTCGTCTCCTCAGATATACTGCCGATGGATGGCATGGCTGGGGTTGAATTTATTCAAGGTGATTTTACCGAGGAAGCGGTATTAAGTGAAATACTAAAAGTGATGGGCGGCGCCACCGCAGACCTTGTAATTTCAGATATGGCCCCCAATATGAGTGGTAATGGTGCGGTAGATCAGCCCGCTTCAATGTATCTGGTTGAGTTGGCTTTGGATATGGCGCGCCAAGTTTTGAAACCAAAAGGTGCTTTTGTTGCCAAAGTGTTTCAGGGCGAAGGTTTTGATCAGTATGTGAAGGATGTGCGCACGAGCTTTGATAAAGTAATCACTCGCAAGCCTGCATCTTCCAGACCTAGGTCCAGGGAAGTTTATATTCTAGGTCGAGGCTTTAAAGGTTAGTAGTTGTGCAGAGCTCTCTAGTTATCTAACTAGGGTAGTCAGCAGAAAATAAGTTGGTTTGATGTAGGGTGCTGGTTTGCTCTAAATTAATAAATGTTATAAATCTATAGAGGATTATCTCTTGAACGAAATGGCAAAGAATCTGGTTCTTTGGTTAGTTATTGCTGCAGTGTTGCTGACAGTGTTCAATAACTTTAATACTGAAGCGGAGTCAACCGGTTTAAATTATTCAGAATTTGTTGCAGAAGTGCAGGATGGAAGAGTCGCTAAAGTGGTTATCGACGGTTATACCATCATGGGAACTCGTAGAAATGGCGAGCACTTTGAAACTGTGCGTCCAGCACTGCAAGATCCTAAGCTTGTGGATGATTTACTTGCCAGTAAAGTGATAATCGAAGGTAAACGTCCCGAGCAGCAAAGTGTCTGGACTCAGCTTTTAGTCGCCGCTTTTCCAATCTTGATCATCGTGGCGATTTTCATGTTCTTTATGCGCCAAATGCAAGGTGGCGGCGGAAAGGGCGGGCCAATGTCGTTTGGCAAGTCCAAGGCGCGGATGGTCAGTGAAGATCAGATTAAAACTACCTTTGCCGACGTGGCGGGGGTAGATGAAGCGAAAGAAGACGTGTCAGAACTGGTCGAGTATCTGCGCGATCCGGGAAAATTCCAAAAGTTGGGTGGCCGTATCCCACGTGGTATCTTGATGTCAGGAGATCCGGGAACCGGTAAAACCTTGTTGGCGAAGGCAATTGCCGGTGAGGCAAAAGTGCCTTTCTTTACTATATCGGGTTCTGATTTTGTAGAAATGTTTGTCGGTGTCGGTGCATCGCGAGTGCGCGACATGTTTGAACAAGCTAAAAAGCACGCGCCCTGCATTATATTTATCGATGAGATTGATGCGGTAGGTCGCCATCGTGGTGTAGGTATGGGCGGTGGCAATGACGAGCGCGAGCAGACTTTGAATGCGCTGCTAGTTGAAATGGATGGCTTTGAGGGGACTGACGGGGTAATCGTGATTGCAGCGACTAACCGCCCCGACGTGTTGGATCCTGCACTGTTGCGACCAGGGCGTTTTGATCGCCAGGTGCATGTTGGGCTGCCTGATATTCGCGGTCGTGAAAAAATAATGGAAGTGCATTTGCGTAAAGTGCCAGTCGGTGATGATGTTAAACCTGAATTGATTGCGCGTGGTACACCTGGTTTTTCTGGGGCTGACTTGGCTAATTTAGTCAATGAAGCATCGCTGCTGGCTGCGCGTCAAAGCAAGCGCACTGTCGGTATGGAGCAGTTAGAAAAAGCTAAAGATAAAATCATGATGGGTGCCGAGCGCAAATCGATGGTGATGTCAGAAGCAGAGCGTCTCAATACTGCCTATCATGAATCGGGTCACGCGATCGTCGGTCGGTTGATGCCGGGCCATGATCCTGTTTATAAAGTATCTATTATCCCGCGTGGTAGAGCGTTAGGTGTGACTATGTTCTTGCCGACAGAGGATAGATACTCGCACTCAAAAGAGATGATACTGTCTAATATTTGTTCGCTGTATGGCGGGCGAATTGCTGAAGAGATGACACTTGGGAAAAATGGTGTTACCACAGGTGCTTCCAATGATATTCAACGTGCGACAAGTATGGCGCGTAATATGGTAGTTCGCTGGGGGCTTTCTGATGCTATGGGTCCGATTTTGTACGATGAAGATGAAGCGGGTCCTTTTGGCGGCGGTGGCTACGGGCAAGGTGCTAAGCAAATGGCGCAGAGCACGTTGCAGAAAGTCGATGAAGAAGTGCGTAGCATCATTGATCAGTCCTATCAGCGTGCCAGTAAAATTTTGCATGATAATCGAGATATTCTAGAGTCGATGACTGCGGCGCTAATGAAGTATGAAACGATTAGTGCCGAACAGATCGACGAGTTAATGGAGCGGGTCGCTGTTAGTGATCCGATCGATTGGGGTAGTGATCAAGATTCTGAAAAATCTGACTCAAGCTCTAAGTCTAGTAAAGTTGCCTCGATTGCCGCGAAGAGAAATGAAAAATCTGACCAGGCGGCAGATGATGTTGCCGATGATTTAGATCTCAGTGCCGATGATACTCCGTTGGCAGGTGACAAGCCTGCGGTTGATGATGAAAAAGATGATGGGCCGAAGAATCGTAGCTAAGCTATAAATTTTAGTCTCAGAAAAATCTAATATAAAACCAGCAATGATCAGTCTTGCTGGTTTTTTTTTGATAGTGGTTGGCGTGATTAGAGTGAGGGCGGTGTTGTAGGTTGAAGCTGTCTTTAGCGCTCTCTTGAGGGGTTCAATGACAATATTGAAATGTGCAAATATTAACCTAGATCTGTCAAAGACTCAGGTGATGGGTATTTTAAATGTGACACCGGATTCGTTTTCCGATGGCGGTTGCCTGCTGAAAGATCAGCGGCTAGCGACAGATGTAATATTGGATAAAGCCCGGAAAATGATAGCAAATGGTGCGACCATCTTGGATTTAGGGGGTGAGTCAACTAGACCAAATGCGCAGCCGGTCTCTGAGGCTGAAGAAATGGATCGAGTATTGCCAGCGCTTGAATTGCTTAAAGCGCACACCGATATCGTAATTTCAATAGACACCAGTAACGCTAAGCTAATGACGGAAGCAGCTAAGTTGGGTGCTGGGATGCTCAACGATGTGCGCGCGCTGGAGCGCGAAGGTGCGCTACAAGCGGCGGCTGATACTGGTTTGCCAGTGTGCTTAATGCATATGCAAGGAAGTCCAAAGACTATGCAGCAAGATCCTAGCTACGATCAAGTAGCTGTGCAAGTGCTGCGCTATTTGCAAAATAGAGCTGAGCAGTGTCAGCAGTTGGGTATAGATGCGGCGCGCATTATACTGGATCCCGGTATAGGTTTTGGTAAGAGTTTAGCGCAGAACTTGCAGTTGTTGGCCGCCATTAAAAAATTCAGTGCAGCGGGCTATCCGATTTTAATCGGTACGTCGCGCAAAAGCATGTTTGGCCAGTTGTTACAGCGCGAGGTAAGTGAGCGGTTGGCGGGCAGTCTAGCAACGGTGGCGTACGCCGTGATGCAAGGTGCGGCGATTGTTCGAGTGCACGATGTGCAAGCAACAGTTGATGTGGTAAAAGTAATACAGGCAATCGGCATCCCAGCTTAAGCTTTAGCTGTGAGGCAGGTCAAAGTGCTGCGATACAATCGCGGGCAAATAATGGACAGTAAATATCAGGAAGGTAGCTAGATGAGTAAGAAATATTTTGGAACCGATGGCATTAGAGGCAAAGTAGGTCAGTATCCAATTACTCCGGATTTTATGCTAAAGCTAGGTTGGGCGGCGGGCAAAGTTTTTGCGCGCGAGGGTAGTAGCAAAATTCTAATCGGCAAAGATACCCGTATTTCTGGTTATATGTTCGAATCTGCACTCGAGGCTGGGTTAAGTGCTGCCGGAGTGGATATATTGTTAACGGGACCGATGCCGACCCCTGCGATTGCCTATTTAACCCGTACTTTTCAAGCAGATGCAGGGATTGTTATCTCGGCATCGCACAACGCGTTTGCCGATAACGGTATTAAGTTTTTTAGTGCATTAGGCACCAAATTAGCCGATGAAATTGAGCATGCTATCGAGGCGCAAATGGATATGGCAATGACCACTGTCGATTCCTCAATTTTAGGTAAGGCGCGACGGATTGGCGATGCGCCAGGTCGATATATCGAGTTTTGTAAGGCGTCAGTGCCGTCAGGTTTTAATTTGCGTGGGCTAAAAGTAGTGCTCGACTGTGCCAATGGAGCGACTTACCACGTTTCGCCGGCGGTGTTTTCCGAGCTCGGCGCGCAGGTTATAGAAATAGCTTCTTCACCTGATGGCGTGAATATCAATGAAAAATGTGGCGCGACAGATACTGCGAAACTGCAAGAAAGAGTAGTGGCTGAGCAGGCGGATTTGGGAATAGCACTGGATGGTGATGGCGATCGGGTAATTATGGTGGATCACTTGGGTGAGGTGGTCGATGGTGATGAATTGCTAATGATTATCGCCAATTATCTAAAGCAGGCCGGTGATTTGCCGGGCGGTGTGGTCGGTACTTTGATGACGAATTTTGGCTTTGAACAGGCTTGTAAGCGTCTGGAAATCCCCTTTGTGCGCGCTAATGTCGGTGATAGATATGTGATGGAGCAGCTGGCTGCTAGGGGGTGGAATATCGGCGGCGAAAGTTCTGGGCATATCATTTGCAAGCACCTTAGTACTACCGGTGATGGAACCGTTGCCGCGCTGCAAATTTTAGTGGCAATGAATGCAACCGGGCAGTCGTTGGCGAAAATTAAAAAAGTGATGCAGAAACTGCCGCAACAAATGATCAACATCAAGATGGCCAAAAAGGTTGATTTGCAAAAAAGTCAAACTATTCAGCAATTAGTCAGTGAAGCGGAGTCTCGTTTGGCTGGCAGCGGCAGGGTGCTATTGCGGCCATCGGGTACTGAGCCTGTAGTGAGAGTGATGGTGGAAGGTGAAAATCCGGAGCTAGTGCTTGAGGTTTGTGAAGATTTGGCAAATAAAGTAGAAACTGCATTGGAATCACTTGTTTGTTAAAAGCAAATTCGTTAGTATTTGCGCCTCGTTTTTAAGGATCTAATATGCGTCAATCAATTGTTGCCGGAAACTGGAAAATGAACGGAGCGAGCAGCTTTGTCCAAGAAATGGCGCAGCAAATTAATTTGCATGCAGCAGATTTGGATAATGTTGAAGTAGTATTGAGTCCGCCATCTGTATATGTTGCAATGCTGCAACAGTCCGCTAAGAGTTATGCGACTGCTGCGCAAAATGTCCATTTTGCAAAGTCAGGTGCTTATACTGGTGAAGTGTCAGTGACTATGTTGCAAGATGTTGGCTGCAAATATGTGCTAATTGGACACTCGGAGCGAAGAGAGATATTCGCCGAGTCAAATCAGCTGATTGCCAAGAAAGTCGCCGCTGCCATGCAGGGGGGGGTTGTACCGATCTTGTGCGTCGGTGAGTCACTGTTGCAACGCAATGCAGGGCAAGAGTTTGAGGTAGTAAAAAGCCAAGTGTTGAGTGCCTTACAAGGTTTGCAGTTTTCGGCAGATTCACTGGTTATTGCATATGAGCCCATCTGGGCGATTGGAACAGGCGAAACCGCCTCTCCAGAACAGGCGCAGCAAATGCATGCGCATATTAGAAAAGTATTAGCGGTTGAGATTTCAGCCGAATTAGCAGAACAAACACGAATTTTATATGGCGGTAGTGTCAATGCGCAAACAGCAGCGCTACTGTTCTCTCAGCCTGATATAGATGGTGGTCTAGTAGGTGGCGCCTCTCTAAAGGTTGAAGATTTTAAATTAATTTGCAGCGCAGCTGCGAAATAAATTGGGCGGTAGTTAAGTGGAAACAATCATACTGGGTGTACATGTACTTTTGGCGGCAGCGATTATTGCGTTAGTAATGCTGCAGCAAGGTAAAGGTGCAGAGGCAGGTGCTTCTTTTGGTGCCGGAGCTTCTCAGACCGTGTTTGGTAGTCAGGGAGCGGGTAGTTTCTTGTCGAGAGCCACTGCTGTACTTGCTACCGGGTTGTTTGTTACGAGTTTTACCTTGGCTTATTTTGCTAAAGAGCAAGCTGGTTACGTTTCGCAAGTTGGTATTCCAAGTGCTGAAGCGGTGCAAGCTGCAGAGCAAAGTGCGCTGCCTGACTTAGGTGAATTGCTTCCGCAGGTGCCTGTGGATTCAGATATTCCGACGTCCAATTAGTGTTAAGTTTAGCCCAGGTGGTGAAATTGGTAGACACGCTACCTTGAGGGGGTAGTGACTGTATAGTCGTGCCGGTTCGAGTCCGGCTCTGGGCACCATTTTTTAGAAAAAGCTCTGTTAAGGAGTCGTGTTGATCTAGCTTCGAATAGTTGTTGCTCTTAGTGAGTGGTAGTTAGTTGTAGTTTGTGAGTAAAATAAGGCAAGTGGGATCGGTCGATGTATGTGGTTGATGTTCTGAAAATAGCTTGTTTTTAATCTTACATTAGATTACACTGCGCACCGACTTGAGTAGTAGTTAAAGTCGCTAAGTTCAAGTTATAGATTAGAAAAGTTTGATGCGGGGTGGAGCAGCTTGGTAGCTCGTCGGGCTCATAACCCGAAGGTCGTAGGTTCAAATCCTGCCCCCGCTACCAATTTGATATTCGCTAGTTGTAAATAACTAGCGCTGAGTCAAATAGGTTAGGTCTAGATGTCGTTACTCTAGCTGCAGTCTGATAAACTGTAAAAGTACTAAGGGGTTTTTATACAGCAATTAGCTGGATGATAATCGCCCGTTTAATAGGCCCCTTTTAAGGGGCTTTTTCGTAATTACGAGAAATGAAAACTTGTCTTAATCCAGTTTTTGTTACTCTGATTAAAGAATGGGCCTATGTGGCCCATTTTTTTGTTATTGGCGTAGTCGTTCAAAGCAGCGATTGTGCAATAATTTATTAGCAGCAAGCTGAATAGTTGGCTTGCTGTGCACAGCTTGTTGTGAATTAATATTTGAGGTACGCAGTGTCTGCGAAATTAAAACAGTTACAAGAAATGCTAGAGCCTGTTGCTGAATCAATGGGTTTTGAATTGTGGGGAATTGAATATATTTCCCAGGGGAAAGACAGCATTTTACGCATCTTCATCGATGGCGAAAACGGCGTGTCGGTTGATGATTGTGCGCTAATGAGTCATCACGCTAGTGGTATTCTGGATGTCGAAGATACTATTTCCGGGAAGTATAGCTTAGAGGTGTCCTCGCCAGGTTTGGATAGATTGCTGTTTAAATTAGAGCATTACCAAGCTTACATTGGGCAAGTGATCAAAATTAAGTTACGCATGCCATTTGATGGGCGTAGAAATTTCAAAGGTCAGCTTAAAAGTATAGAAGATGATGATATTGTCATCCAAGTAGATAATGAAGAATTTCTGCTACCGCTGGATTACATAGATAAAGCGCAAGTTGAACCACAGTATTCTTAAAATAACTAATTGGTACCAAAATTACTTGGGTACCAGCAGGGAAAAATAGCGAGGCATTGATATGAGCAAAGAAATCTTGCTGGTAGCAGAAGCAGTTTCGAATGAAAAGGACGTATCTAAAGAGGTTATTTTCGAGGCGATAGAGTTGGCGTTAGCAACGGCGACCAAAAGACGTTTTGAAGATGAAGAGTCTGATATTTACGTAAAAATTGATCGTACAACCGGTGATTACGATACTTTTAGACGCTGGACAGTAGTCGGTGATGAAGGTGTTGCGATTCTTGGTACTGAGTGGACTTCGCAAGAAGCCGCAGAAGTTGATGCCGAGTTAAAAATCGGTGATGTGCATGTAGAGCAAATTGAATCGGTAAAGTTTGGTCGAATCGCCGCGCAGACCGCGAAACAGGTCATCGTGCAAAAAGTCCGTGAAGCTGAACGCGCTAAAGTGGTCGAAATGTACCGGGATCGTGTAGGAGAGCTGATCTCTGCGACGGTTAAAAAAGTAACTCGTGATAATATTATTATCGATCTTGGGAATAACGCAGAAGCTCTGTTGCCACGTGAAAATATATTGCCGAGAGAAGTGTTTAGAATTGGTGATCGTGTTCGCGCGGTACTGCATGAAATTCGCACTGAAGGTCGTGGCCCTCAGCTAGTTTTATCGCGTACTAGCCCTAAGATGCTAATTGAGCTGTTTAGTATTGAAGTGCCAGAAGTGTCAGAGCAGGTGATTGAAATTCGCGCCGCCGCTCGCGATCCTGGATCCCGAGCGAAAATCGCCGTTAAAACTAACGATGGTCGTATTGATCCAGTTGGTGCTTGTGTCGGTATGCGTGGAGCACGAGTGCAAGCGGTATCGAACGAGTTAGGCGGTGAACGTGTCGACATTATTACTTGGGATGATAACCCAGCACAGCTGGTGATTAATGCTATGTCACCTGCTGAAGTGGTGTCTATTGTCGTCGAAGAAGATAAGCATTCTATGGATATCGCAGTAGCTCAAGAAGCACTGGCGATGGCTATTGGCCGCAGCGGTCAGAATGTTCGTTTAGCCTCTGAGCTTACCGGCTGGGAACTAAACGTGATGACTGAAGAAGATGCTGCTAAAAAGCAACAATCTGAAGTTGGCGGCATTGTCGATCGTTTTATCGAAGCTTTAGATGTCGATGAAGACGTCGCTGCGGTATTAGTTGACGAAGGATTTAGCACACTTGAAGAAGTGGCTTACGTGCCGGTTGATGAAATGTTGCAAATCGATGGTTTTGATGAAGATATCGTTAATGAACTTCGCACTCGCGCCAAAGATGCACTGCTCAATCAAGCACTGGCCAGTGAAGAAGTCTTAGAAAAAGCCGAGCCTGCGGAAGACTTACTGACCATGGAAGGCATGGATAAGCACTTTGCTTATCTGTTAGCTGCCCAAGGTATCATCACAATGGAAGATCTTGCTGAGCAATCAGTCGATGAGCTGTTGGATGTAGATGGTATGACTGAAGAATTAGCTGCTCAATATATTATGACAGCCCGCGCCCCTTGGTTCGCGGATGAAGCGTAAGCCGAGGTAGGAGTAAAAATATGTCAGAAGTAATAGTTACAGAATTAGCCGATGTGATCGGTGTATCCCCTGAGCGTTTGATAACACAAATGGCTGAAGCTGGGATCAAAGGTAAGAAGCAAGACTCAAAAGTAACCGATGATGAGCGCCAGGCATTATTATTACATTTAAAGCGTGCCCATGGAGAAGCTTCGGCGGATGAAGATGGTCAGCCGAAAAAGATTAGTTTGAAGCGTAAGTCTACCACGCAGCTGAAAACTACCGGTGGTTCTGGGCGCAAGACAGTTAATGTCGAAGTGCGCAAAACCCGTACCTATGTGAAGCGTACTGAAGTAGAAGCTGAAGAGACGGCAGAGGCAGAAGTTGCAGCAGTAGCGACAGCTGAAACTGTAGTCGATAGTCCTGTTGTTGCAGCGACTGTTGCCGCGACGACTAAAACTGAAGATAAAGCAGATGCTACAGCTAAGGCGATAGAGACACCTAAAATTCCGACTGCTGCACCAAAAGTTCCGGTTGTTGAAGAGCAAAAGACTGCGGCTGAAATTGCCGAAGATCAACGTCGAGAGCAAGAGCGATCAGCTGCTGAAAAAGAAGCTGAGAAAGCTGCTGAAGCTGCCGCCAAAGAACACGTTGCCCATGAAGGTGAGCGACTAGCTGCCGAGGCAGCGGCGCAGAAAAAAGCAGTAGAAGATGCTGCACGTATTGCCAAAGAAGATGCTGAAGATCAGGCTAAAGCCGATGTGATAGCACAGGCAACACCGAAAAAGGCACCGGTACATAAAAAGCCAGCGCGTGAAGAAAAGAAACCTGCCAAGAGCAAATCTACCGGTTCAGGTAGATCTGACAAGCGTAATCGTCGCGGTAAGATTTCTCGGAATGCACGATCTAAGCCGGCAGTGCTAAGTTCAGGAAGCCCTAATCAACACGGATTTACTGAGCCTCAAGCGGCGCGTGTCCACGAAGTGGCCGTACCTGAAAGCATTATCGTTGCCGAGCTGGCGAAGAAAATGTCAGTAAAAGCTGCTGAAGTGATCAAAGTTATGTTCAAGATGGGGGCTATGGCCACCATCAACCAAGTCATCGATCAAGATACCGCTATTTTAGTGGTTGAAGAAATGGGACACATCGCCAAGCCGATGGCCGATAATGCGATTGAAGAAGCGTTACTCGATTCAGTGGATACTGAAGGTGAAGCTATTTCCCGTGCGCCTGTTGTTACGGTAATGGGTCACGTCGACCATGGTAAAACTTCGCTGTTGGATAATATTCGTGCATCGCGGGTTGCCTCTGGCGAGTCAGGTGGAATCACTCAGCATATAGGTGCGTACCGAGTTAAAACTAGTAAAGGTTTAATCACCTTCCTAGATACCCCGGGTCACGCAGCATTTACTGCAATGCGTGCACGTGGTGCGCAGTTGACTGATATCGTCGTCTTAGCGGTTGCCGCTGATGATGGGGTGATGCCACAAACTAAAGAGGCTGTTCAGCACGCGAAAGCGGCGGGCGTACCTTTAGTTATAGCAGTCAACAAAATTGATAAAGAGCAAGCCGATCCCGATCGCGTCATGAATGAGCTAGCGGCGCTGGATGTTATCCCAGAAGAGTGGGGTGGAGACGTGCAGTTCGTCAAAGTCTCTGCTAAGACCGGTGAGGGTATTGAAAATCTGTTAGAGGCTATTTCACTGCAGGCTGAATTGCTTGAATTAACCGCAGTAGAAGCGGGGCAGGCACAAGGCGTGGTTATTGAGTCGCGTCTAGAAAAAGGCCGTGGAGCGGTTGCCACTGTATTAGTTCAATCGGGTCAGTTGAAGAAAGGCGATATAGTATTGGCTGGACTTCACTATGGTCGGGTTCGCGCGATGATGGATGAAAACGGTGATGCAGTCACTATGGCCGGTCCCTCAGAGCCAATAGAAATTATTGGACTAGATGGTACTCCATCAGCGGGTGCTGAATTCACTGTCGTAAGTAACGACAAGAAAGCGCGTGAAGTTGCGTTGTTCCGCCAAGGTAAATACCGCGAAATTAAGCTTGCTCGTCAACAGGCGTCTAAGCTGGAAAACTTGTTTGCCAACATGGAATCAGGTGATGTCGCGACTCTAAACATCGTTTTGAAAACCGATGTAAGAGGTTCATTAGAAGCGCTGACTACGGCACTGGAAGATTTGTCTACGGATGAAGTTAAAGTTGTTATAGTTTCATCGGGAGTAGGCGGTATAGCTGAAACTGACGCTAACCTAGCGATGGCTTCTTCAGCGTTGATGGTTGGTTTTAACGTTCGTGCTGATTCACAGGCGAAGGCGATTGTTGATCGTGAAGGTCTGCAATTACGTTACTACAGCATTATCTACAACATAATCGATGATGTTAAGCAGGCAATGAGTGGTTTATTATCACCAGAGCTTCGCGAAGAAATCGTCGGTATCGCTCAAGTGCGCGACGTGTTCCGCTCTCCTAAGATTGGCCTTGTTGCCGGTTGTATGGTGACTGAGGGATCTGTATTCCGTAACAAGAAGATTCGAGTGCTACGTGATAACGTGGTTATTTACGAAGGTGACCTTGAATCACTACGTCGCTTTAAAGAATCTGTTGCTGAAGTTCGTCAAGGTATGGAATGTGGTATCGGGGTGAAGAACTACAACGATGTCAAGGTTGGCGATCAGATCGAAGTATTTGATACTGTTGAAATAGCTAGAACTATTGACTAGTTCTAAGTGATTGTTTTTAACAGATATTAGATCAAAAAACAGAGACCTCTACCTTGGTAGGGGTCTCATCATTTAGGTAAGAAAATTCCTATGGCAAAAGAATATAGCCGGACTCAGCGTATTGCTGAGCAAATGCAGCGTGATCTAGCTAAGCTGATTCAGCTTGAGATTAAAGATCCGCGTATAGGTATGGTGACTATTAGTTTTGTAAAAGTTGCTCGCGATCTAGGTTATGCAGAAGTATATTTCACAGTGATGCCCTTTGGCGAGCAAAGTGAAGATGATGCGGTCAACGCAGCCAGTGAAGTCTTAAAAGATGCCGCGGGTTACCTGCGTACTGAGCTAGCGCATAATATGCAGTTGCGCACTGTGCCAAAATTACGCTTCCACTTTGATGCGAGTGTTGATCGAGGGCGTCGTTTACACAGCTTAATCGAACAAACTGTTCGAGAAAGTAAAAAAAGCGCCGCGCAAAAAGATGACACCGACAGCGAATAATATCGAGCATATACAATGGGAAGAAGACATAAAGGCCGTCAATTAGACGGCGTTTTTTTATTAGATAAACCCCAAGGTTTGAGCTCAAATGGTGTTTTACAATATGTAAAGCGCCTGTACGGAGCGGCGAAAGCCGGGCATACTGGTGCATTGGATCCTCTGGCAACAGGTATGTTACCGCTGACTTTTGGCGAGGCAACTAAGTTCTCTCAATTCCTCTTGGAGGCAGACAAGCGTTATTTGACCACTGCCAAATTAGGGATTCGGACCGACTCCTCAGATGCAGAAGGCAAAGTCGTTGAAGAGCAGCCAATTGGTGAACATGTCAATAAAACGCTGATTGAACAGTTTTTGCTCAGCCACTTTACCGGTGAGATAGAACAAGTCCCCTCGATGTTTTCAGCGCTCAAGTATAAAGGTCAGCCTCTGTACAAACTGGCGCGAAAAGGCGAAAAAATTGCGGTTAAGCCCCGCAAAGTCACCATCTTAAATATTCAATTATTGGACTATCGACCAGAAGTTGGTGAGTTGGATTTAGACATCCGTTGCACTAAGGGCACCTATATACGCTCAATTGTTGAAGACTTAGGCTTGCTCTTAGGTTGTGGTGCTCATGTCTCTGCATTGCGTCGGCTGGAATCAGGGCCGTACCAGGCAGATATGATGATCACGGTTGAGCAGCTTGAAAAAATTGTCAGTGCGGTGCAAATAGATGAGGGCGACGATCAGCAAGCCGCTATCGAGGTGCTAAAATATCAGCAGTTAGACGCGCTATTGCTCCCTGCTTATTCCCCCGTTGAGCACTTTCCAAAAGTAATCTTAAACGAAGCGCAAAAATTGGCTTTATTTCAAGGTAAGCCAGTTGAGCTGCAAGCTAGTGAAATAGAGCTAAACACTCCTTTAGTGCGCATTCATATCGCTGAAACTGATCAGTTTGTCGGTATCGGTGAAATCAACTCGCAGCATGTTTTAAGCTCTAAGCGGTTGCTGAATACCTCGACTGAGGCTTAATGATTGGCAGTGTCGTCTCAGCTTCAGCTTCTTGCAGAGGTTAGAGAACAGCTACTGAACTTGTAAGTTTGGTCTATGGCTGTACTTTGAAACCACAGATTCAGCTAATATAAAATGACAACAGTATATCGGCGGTGTTATTATACCGCGGGTAATTGGCGGCCTACTAAAAATATGCTTGGTAGCTCGTGTCCTTAACTAAGGTAAGACAGGCTAAGCCTGATTATCTGCATATTAATATGGAGTAGAAAAAATGGCATTATCAGCTGTTGAGAAAGCGCAAATTGTTGCGGATTATGGTCGTGGTGAAGGTGATACAGGTTCTTCTGAAGTTCAAGTAGCACTACTTACTGCTAACATCCTAGCTCTTCAGGGACATTTCAAGTCTCACATTCATGATCACCATTCACGTCGCGGTCTAATCCGTATGGTAAACCAGCGTCGTAAATTACTTGATTACTTGAAGAAGACTAAGGTTGATAGTTACCTTGATCTGATCAAGCGTTTAGGACTACGTCGTTAAGACTTGTTCTGGGCCGTGCTTGCACGGCCCTCTTTGTTTTTAGCCAGGTAACTTTAGACTTTTTATCGGCTCTAAACCTGAAAATGGCAATACCGCCAGTAGATCTTCATTAAGTGCTATCCGCCCGTACTCATTTATCTTTTGACTTGCTCTGTGCAGCTCTGCTGACCAGCCCAAGCAGAGAATAAACGAGTACTGGCATTTAAAGCGAGCTTACTGTCGCCTCTATTGGTTTTATATTTATTTAAAAAGAGGATATATCGTGCAAGCGATTACTAAAAAATTCAAATTAGGTAACCAAGAAGTTACTTTAGAAACTGGCCGTATCGCGCGCCAGGCAACTGGTGCAGTATTAGTTACGATCGAAGGCGTACAAGTATTATGTACAGTGGTCGGTTCTAAAACAGCAAAAGATGGTCAAGATTTTTTCCCATTATCAGTACATTATCAAGAAAAGTATTATTCAGTTGGTAAGATTCCCGGTGGATTCTTCAAGCGTGAAGCGCGTCCCTCTGAAAAAGAAACCTTAACTTCGCGTCTTATTGACCGTCCGATCAGACCACTATTCCCGAAAGGCTTCATGAACGAAGTGCAAGTTATTTGTACTGTAATGTCTGCTGATAAAGTCAATGATCCGGATATCGCGGCGATGTTGGGTGTCTCTGCGGCACTGGCTATCTCCGGTATTCCTTTCCAGGGACCGATTGGTTGTGCACGTGTTGGTTTCACCGAAGATCAAGGCTATATTCTAAACCCTACTTATGAGCAGTTAGCTAATTCTGAGCTGGACATGGTTGTAGCTGGTACTAAAGATGCCGTGCTTATGGTTGAGTCAGAAGCAGACGAGCTAAGCGAAGACGAAATGTTGGGTGCGGTATTATTCGCCCACACTGAGTTTCAAGGCGCAATTGATGCAATTGCCGAGCTAAAAGCTGAAGTTGGCAAGCCAACTTGGGACTGGTCTCCTGCTGAAGTTAACCAAGCACTAGTTGCTCAAGTAACAGAACTAGTCGGTGCCGGTATAGCAACTGCTTACCAAACTGCTGATAAGATGCAGCGTCAAGCGATGCTTGCTGACTTGCGTACTCAAGCAGTTAGCAGTCTTTCTGGGGAAGAAGGTCAGTCCTCAGCTAAAGAAGTATCTGGCGTGGTAAGCGCTATTGAAAAATCGACAGTGCGTCAACGTATTGTTAACGGTCAGCCGCGCATTGACGGTCGTGACACTAAGACTGTTCGCGGCATCGATGTTGAAATCGATATTCTTTCCGGTACTCATGGATCTGCTCTGTTCACCCGTGGTGAAACTCAGGCGATCGTTACTTGTACTTTAGGAACTTCTCGCGATCAGCAGCTAATTGACGCTATTGAAGGCGAGCGTAAAGACCCGTTCATGTTACATTACAACTTCCCTCCTTACTCAGTGGGTGAAGCAGGTCGTATGGGATCTACTGGACGTCGTGAAATCGGTCACGGTCGTTTAGCGCGTCGCTCTGTTGCTGCAATGTTACCGAGCCAAGAAGATTTTCCGTACACTATCCGTATCGTATCAGAAATCACTGAATCAAATGGTTCTAGCTCAATGGCGTCTGTTTGTGGTGCCTCTCTAGCGATGATGTCTGCCGGTGTACCTATCAAGTCTCCTATCGCTGGAATCGCGATGGGCTTGGTTAAAGAAGGCGAGCAGTTCGCTATCTTAACCGATATTTTAGGTGATGAAGATCATCTGGGTGATATGGACTTTAAAGTAGCGGGAACTGAGCAGGGCATTACTGCCTTGCAAATGGATATCAAAATCACTGGTATTACTGAAGAGATCATGGAACTTGCTTTAGACCAAGCGTTAGAAGCACGTGTTCATATCTTAAAAGAAATGGCTAAAGTGATTGGCTACGCACGTCCGGAATTACCAGACAATGCACCTGCAATGACTATGATCAAAATCAACCCTGAAAAAATCCGTGATGTAATTGGTAAAGGTGGAGCTACTATCCGCTCAATTACTGAACAGACCGGAGCGATGATTGATCTTGATGATGACGGTACGGTTCGTATCTTCGCCGCCGATAAAGCTGCCGCTAAAAAAGCCACTGATATCGTATTAGGCATTACTGCTGAAGCCGAAATTGGTAAGATTTACGAAGGTAAAGTGGTTCGTCTAGAAGAGTTCGGCGCGTTTGTAAACATCTTGCCTGGCAAAGATGGTCTAGTGCATATTTCACAAATCGACAGCAAGCGTGTTGAAAAAGTGACTGACTACATCAAGATGGATCAAATGATTAAAGTTAAAGTACTAGATGTCGATGTACGTGGTCGCATCAAGCTTTCAATGAAAGATTTAGCTGAAGATTAGTCTGACGCTTAATAGATTGTTAAAAAAAACCTCCTAGTGAGGTTTTTTTTTGCCTGCTGAGAATGGATTGTAGCGCTAGTGGACGTCCGATAAAGCAATGCTTCTCGAGCGCGATAGGGTTTAGGGAGTTAAGATTTGCTGGCGATTTTCTGCTGAAATTGCGCGGAGTTAGTAATACAAGTTTCTAAGTCTTTGATAATACCGTTCTTGATACTGTATACCCAGCCGTGGATGGAGAGGGTGTCGCCTCTGCGCCAGGCATTTTGTACTATGGTGGTATTGCAGACGTTGATGACTTGTTCTTTAACGTTTAATTCACAGAGCATATCTTGTTTTTCTCGACCGGAGAGCTGGTCGAGCTTGTCAGCATTAAAGCGGCTGACATCTTTAATGTGCCCTAGCCAGTTGTCGATTAGGCCGTGATCGGTGTCTTCCATAGCGGCGTTTATGCCACCACAGCCATAGTGGCCACAGACTATAATGTGCTTTACCTTTAATATTTCGACCGCGTATTGAATAACTGATAGGCAATTGAGATCGGTGTGCACCACTAAGTTGGCAATGTTGCGATGGACAAATATTTCGCCGGGGGGCAAGTTGACAATTTGGTTGGCGGGGACTCTGCTATCAGAGCAGCCAATCCACAAATATTCAGGGGCTTGTTGTTGCGACAGTCGGGTGAAAAATTCAGGATCATTTTCCTTGATGTCGTTCGCCCACTCTAAATTTTGCTGAAAAAGATGTTGTAATGGTTTCAACTTTTAGCTAGCTCCCTTTTGATTGATAAACAAAATGCACTGCTGGAAATGTGCGTTGTAACATTGATTTGAAAGCGATAGGTTGTGCTAATATTTCAATCTTAAATGCAACTGATTGTAGGAATAAGTGTGGGCATTATAAAGCACAATAACCGAAAAGGTTAAACTATCGTACAGAAAATATGGATAAATGGTTTGCTTAAAACCCTATTAATTGGCGGGTAATTAGCTTTAAATTGTCTCAAGAGTGCTGTCGATGCGAGATCTTAGTCAAGCTGCTTCTGCACAAGTCCCGCACCGCTGGGACACAGGTGAATTGTCGGATTTGTGCAGCAGTTCCCTAAAGGAACGGAGCATATATTGGCGATTAATGCCCCTAGATTTAACAAAATACTCGGTAGCTTGTCAGCAGCTATCTGGGTTAAGGTTTTTTGAGTTTAATAATTCCTGCGGTTCTGGCCATAAAGGTTAGTTTATCCCGTGCTAGATTTAGCCCTCCCTCATGATTGAAGCTGGTAATTTGACCATCTTTATCTAGATCTTCGCCCTCCAGTAGCGTGATTGCCAGTATCTCCAATTGATCAATATAACTTAGAGCTTGCGCTATTGAGAAAGTATTGGCGATTTTGTTACAGATTCTAGCCATCTTTTTAGCCACCGCCGCCGTGTTGTAAGCGCTCATGATAATCGCCTTACTCTGTAATTTAACATTGATAGAGGCCTGATTGGCTGCGGCAAGTTTGGTTTCTCTGGCAATCGCATAAGCGGCTTTAATCAAACCGTAGCCTTGCCCTCCCTCCTCAGCTGGGTTGGCTTTTAAGGCGTATTGAGCTTGTTTAATGTGCGATTTAATCCAGTTTAAGTCTTGATCATGGATGCGTGCGAGTTTGATATACAAAGATGCAATCGCGGCTTCTTTAATCGCAATAGGTAGTAGGCCGATTGCCTGTGGAGCCGCAGGCCAGCTTTTTATTAAATGCTTAATGTGGATGTGAGATGTCGGTTCAGTTGCAGCTGAGGTGCTGTATAGCGCACTGCAGATTGAAATAACTAGCGCGGCGATAGATTTTTTATTGTGGAACATTATTAAGCCTCTTAGGATGCGTTGGGTATTTGGCTAAACATTGACTCATAGGTTTCATACGTAAGAGTAATATGTCGTATTATTTATACAGCAGCTGCCAATGCACTGCAATTCAGGGTAGATAAACGTGAAATTATTTCACAAATGACGCAGTAGATTGTTAGGCACCAGTGCTTTGGCTAATCTTTTGCTGCTAGTGGTTACTGCTAGACGCTGCTGCAAATAGCATTGCCAATAGTCGAGCCTAATTAGTTCCTTGCTAGTGTCTATAGCAATCGGTTCTCTCGCTGCGACTTTTAGCGCCTGAATGGTCTGAAATGCGGTCTGTAAATAGGCAGCTATGGCTAAATAACTTAAGCGATATTCGGCTATCTTCTGGCAAGTTATTCGCTACATCCACGGCTTAATATCTACCTTAAAGCGTGGTATTACGGTATAAATAACCGCTACAGTGCAAACGCTTTAGTTAGGCTATAATTTTAGCATGCCGAACTTTACTAAGTGTAAATGGTGTCATAGTATATGTTGGAATTAATCTATTTTTGTAGTGCTTTTGTCTGCGGCTTCGTGCTGTTGCAATTGCGTTTACCACCGCTGATTGGTTTTCTTGCAGCTGGGTTTATTCTGCACAGTGTCGGTTATCGGACCACTGCAAGCTTGGAAATTATCTCTTCACTAGGGGTCACTTTACTGCTTTTTTCGATCGGTTTAAAGCTGCAGCTAAAAACCTTGGCGAAAGTCTACGTATGGGCGCCTGCGACGCTGCATATATTAGTCTGCACAGCACTATTTTCTGCAATAATACTATTGTTTGGTTTTTTTTCGCTCCCCCTGTTTACTGGTTTAAGTCTTGAAAACTCACTGTTAATTGCATTTTCTTTTAGTTTTTCCAGTACTGTTTTTGCAGTTAAAGTACTGGAAGAAAGGGGAGAAATGGCCAGTTTTCACGGCAAGCTTTCGATTGCAATACTGGTAATGCAAGATATTTTTGCGGTACTTTTTCTGGCGGTCAGTACCGGTAAAGTACCTAATATTTGGGCACTGGCTTTACTGGCAGCTCTGCTATTGTTGAGGCCTTTGATGTTTAGAGTATTGGATAAGTCAAAGCATGGCGAAATGTTGCCGCTGTTTGGCTTTTTCTTCGCGTTGTTCATCGGCTATCAACTATTTGAATTTGTCGGTTTGAAAGGCGATTTAGGTGCGTTGCTGATTGGTATGTTGTTCGCCTCCCATGAAAAATCTGGCGAGCTGGCGAAGTCATTACTTAATTTCAAAGATTTAATGTTGGTCGGATTTTTCTTAACTATCGGCTTGAATGCCGCGCTCTCTGGCGAGGTGTTATTTGCAGCTATTCTTTTAGTGGCGATACTGCCGTTAAAGGTGCTGCTCTATTATCTGTTTACCAGTATTTTTAGAGTGCGGGCACGCACTTCGCTATTAAATGCTTTTACCTTGTCAAATTACAGTGAGTTTGGCCTGATTGTCTGCGCACTTGCCGCTGCCAATCAGTGGCTGCCAAGCCAGTGGTTAGCGGTGGTTGGAGTGGCAGTGTCGATTACTTTTATCATCGCTTCACCACTGAATACCTCATCAAATCGGATCTACATGAAAATTGAAGATTGGCTGTTGAAATACCAGACAAAGCGCAGATTAGCGGTTGAACAAGAAGTGCCTTTACACGATGCTAAGATACTTATCTTTGGGATGGGCAGAATTGGCTCGGGGGCTTATGAGACAATCAACCGCCACTATCCGGGGATAGTTACAGGTGTCGATATTAGTGAGGAGAGCACTCGCTATCACCGTCAGTTAAAGCGCAGCGTGATTATCGCAGATGCGACAGATCCGGATTTTTGGCAGCGGATAAATCATTCTCAAGTGCAAATGATCATGCTGTCTATGCCTAAGCATATTCAAAATGTTTTAGCGTTAGAGCAGCTGAAGGCCTCGGGCTTTAAAGGCAAAGTTGCGGCCATTGCCGGCTATGCAGATCAGCAGGCGGAGCTAGAAAAACTAGGCGTCGACAGTACTTATAATTTCTATTTAGAAGCGGGCAGTGGCTTTGCTGAGCACGTGACGGAGAAGTTATTCGATCATACTGATCTACTACCTTAAAACCTCTGAACAAGTTCCACAGCTTTTTGCCGCGTGGAACTTGTTCAGGGGCGGTCTTAGTCTTGTGCTTGTTGCTTTAAAGCATAGAGGGCATTCAGCGCCTCTCTTGGCGTTAATTCATCGGGGTTGATCGCTGCTAAAGCAGTAACAGCTGGATGTGGTTGGGCAACTGGCGCTGCAAACATATCATTTTGATGGGGCTGGTTTGCCGGTTGAGCAGTATCTAATGGGATGCTTTCACGCTCTAGTTGCCGCAGCTTTTTTCTGGCATCGGTAATCACGTTGAGTGGAATGCCGGCCAATTTGGCCACTTGCAAACCGTAGCTCTGACTGGCTGCGCCCTCTTTAACTTCGTGCATAAAGACAATACTATCTTTGTGCTCCAGCGCCGTTAAATGGACATTTTTTACATTGCTGATCTGTTCTGGTAGCACGGTTAGCTCAAAATAGTGAGTGGCGAACAAGGTGAAAGCATTGACCTTTTTGGCTATGTGTTCCGCACAGGCCCAGGCGAGTGATAAGCCATCGAAGGTACTAGTGCCTCGGCCGATTTCATCCATCAGCACTAAGCTTCTATGCGTTGCATTGTTTAAAATATTGGCAGTTTCTGTCATTTCCACCATAAAGGTAGAGCGCCCGCCCGCCAGGTCATCTGATGAGCCCATACGGGTGAAAATCCGATCAACTAAACCAATCTCTGCCTGTTCGGCGGGTACAAAAGAACCTATTTGTGCCAGAAGTGTGATCAGGGCTGCCTGGCGCATATAAGTGGATTTACCACCCATATTAGGCCCGGTGATGATCAGCATGCGTCGCTGTTCATTCATAACTAGATCATTGGCGACGAAGGGAATATCCGAGACTTTTTCAACGACTGGATGACGACCGGCGCGAATCGTTATGCCGGTTTTTTCACTCAGCAGCGGGGCATTGAACGACAAAGTGTTGGCGCGCTCGGCGAAATTGGCCAAAGTGTCGAGTTCGGCGAGGGCAGTAGCGCTATCTTGAAGTGCGTTAAGATGTTCAGCAATGTCTTCAAGGAGTTGATCGTACAGCAATTTTTCTCTAGATAAAGCGCGGCTTTTGGCGGATAGGGCCTTGTCTTCAAATGCTTTTAGCTCTTCGGTAATAAAGCGCTCCGCATTTTTAAGGGTTTGCCGACGTACGTATTCAGCGGGCAGTTCAGCAGTTTGTGCCTGAGCTTTGCTGATTTCAATGAAATAACCATGGACTCGGTTATAGCCAACTTTCAAAGTCGGTATGCCGGTGCGCGCTTTTTCTTTCGCCTCTAATTTAAGTAAGTAGTCGCCGGCATTCTCGCTGATGCCTCGCAGTTCGTCCAGCTCTGCATCAAAGCCTGCTGCGATCACCCCGCCCTCTCGAATAACTACCGGAGGATTATCGATAATAGCGATCGTCAACAGCGAGCTCATCACTGGGTACTCGCTAATCTCGGTCGATAAAGTGAGGATCCGCGCCGCGGGATCCGACTGTAACTTTTGCTGCAGACTCGGCAGTATATTTAAACTGTCACGCAAGCGCTCAAGGTCTCTAGGCCTAGCTGAGCGCAAGGCGACTCGCGATAAAATTCGCTCTATATCACCAATTTGCTTGAGGTCTTCGGCTATCTTTTCAAAACGGTAGTCGAACAGCAGCCAGTGGATAGCGCGCTGGCGGTTGTTCAATACATCCAGAGTGCGCAGTGGTTGATTAATCCAGCGGCGCAGCATTCGAGAGCCCATCGCCGTGCTGGTATTGTCAATCACACTGACTAAGGTGTTTTCGCGTCCACCGGATAAGTTTTGATCTAGTTCTAAGTTTTTACGCGTGGCGGCATCAATAATGACAGTGTCACAGCGCTGATCTATTTTAATCCGCTGGACATGCGGTAGTGCGGAGCGCTGGGTATCTTTAGCATACTGTAGTAGACAGCCACCGGCGCTGATCGCAAGTTCCATTTGATCACAGCCGAATCCTTGCAAGTCTTGAACATCAAATTGTTGACACAAAATGCGTCGGGCGGTTTCCGCTTCGAAATGCCAAGGTGCTTGAGATCTCAACCCCTGGCAGTGTTGGAGCATTGTCGCCAGAGCGCTGTCTTCGTTGAACAGTACTTCTTTGGGTTTTAGACGTTCTAATTCGCCTTGTAATGCCTCTTCTCCCTCCAGTTCCTGCAGGCTAAAATACCCCGTGCTGATATCGACTACCGCTATTCCAAAATGTTGTTGCTGTTGGTTGATAGCGATCAGTAAATTGTCACTGTGTTCATCTAAAAAGGCCTCGTCACTTAAGGTGCCAGGAGTCACAATACGGACCACTTCACGAGCGACAGGTCCCTTGCTGGTAGCGGGATCGCCCACTTGTTCACAAATCACTACGGACTCGCCAGCGCGGACAATTTTAGCAATATAAGTTTCTGCAGAGTGGTAGGGGAATCCCGCCATCGGGATCGGCTCACCACCGGCTTTACCTCTCGCGGTTAGTGATATTCCCAGCAGTTGCGAGGCGCGCTTAGCATCATCGAAAAACATCTCATAAAAGTCGCCCATCCGATAAAACACGATCTGATCAGGATGCTCGGCTTTGATCTTGAAGTATTGTTGCATCATTGGCGTGTGTTGGCTTGTAGCGGCAGCGGTCATATATGGATTTCTTTAGCGAAGGGTTAATTTAAATGAAGATGATTTTACGGGAATTAGTGATTAAAGCGTAGTATTAGTTAATAATCTATTTAATTCTATTCTCAGATTTCAGCACAGCTACTGAATTCGAGAATGTGGGGTTAAAAATCGCCTCAATGTGCTCATCTATAACTATAATTTCCATTAAAAAGGCGCGCTACACCTTTAAAGAGAAGGGCATACTAACTCCACTATTGTACCGGTTTTTTGCGGCTTTTGGTTCGAAGCGTTTTACCGAGCTCTCGTTTAGTGCATGGTTTTTTAGTGGGGTTTTGTATAAGTTTTAGTGAGGCGATTTACTCCAGCGCTCGAACGCTGTTTATAAATTCAACCAGCAGTTTGTCGCGTTTGAGGCGCATTTTTTCGGTGCTGGTTTTGGCGGTGATAGATGCCATACCTTCGGTAAGTAATTTGATGGTGCTTAAATCGAGCTCAGGCTGGCCTAAATCATCCATCCAGCTTTGAAAAGGCACTGCTAAGTGTTCACAAAAACCAGCCATACCTTTGTCTCCACCACCTAGATGAAAGAGCGAGCTAGGACCGAGTGCCGCCCAGCGCAGCCCGGGACCATAGGCGACCGCTTTATCGATATCTTCTAAGCTAGCGACTCCCTCTTTCAATAAGTGAATGCTTTCTCTCCACAGTGCCGCTTGCAGGCGGTTGGCAATATGACCGGGGATTTCTTGGTTGAGTCTAATGGTTTGCTTGCCAATACTCTGATAAAAATTCTCCGCCTGAGTGAGCAGCTGCATATTTGTTGCATCATTGCCCATCAATTCCACTAGAGGAATTAAATGTGGAGGATTAAAGGGGTGTGCCAATATTAATTTAGCGGGGTCTTTGAAGCCTTGTTGCAGCGCTGAAAGTCCTAGACCCGAGGTGGACGTGGCGACAATCGCCCGCTGCGCTAAATGAGGTTCTATTGCGGCGTAAAGCTGATGTTTTAAAGTCAGCCGCTCGGGGATGCTCTCCTGAATAAACTGGGCATTTTGCACCGCAGATTCAGCTTGGTTGTCGAAAATTAAGCGCTGCGTGTCAGCTGGATTTTTCCAACCAAGAGCCTCTAGAGTGGGTTGTGCATTGTCGATAAACGCCAGTACTTTGCGCTGAATATCAACGTCGGGATCATAGAGGGTAACTTCTCTACCACTGGCTAAAAATAATGCCGCCCAGCTCATCCCTATAGTCCCCGCTCCTAAAACTGTAATCCGATCAAAGTCTTTCATGTTTATTTTTCCTTAAGGATCTATAGATTTACGACAAATATATATAACTGTACCACTGATCATCAGCTATTGGTTGAACATTTCGGATGAAATCTGTATACATGCTAGAAACTTAAAAAACGATTAAGAAGGGTGATAGTGATGGGCGCAAAAACGATAAAATCTAAAGCGGCGATAGCTTGGGCAGCGGGTCAGCCTTTAAGCATTGAAGACATTGATGTGATGCCACCTCAAGCAGGCGAAGTACGAGTAAAAATTATTGCCTCTGGTGTCTGTCATACCGATGCCTTTACTTTGTCAGGTGATGATCCAGAGGGGATCTTTCCGGTGGTTTTAGGTCACGAAGGCGGTGGTATTGTCGAGTCTATTGGCGAGGGTGTTACTAGCGTAGCAGTCGGCGATCATGTTATTCCGCTGTATACCCCCGAATGTGGCGAGTGCAAATTTTGTAAGTCGGGTAAAACCAATTTATGTCAAAAAATTCGCGAGACCCAAGGCAAGGGCTTGATGCCGGATGGCACCAGCCGATTTTCAAAAAATGGTCAACCAATTTTTCACTACATGGGCTGCTCGACCTTTTCTGAATACACGGTATTGCCAGAAATTTCACTGGCGAAAATCAATCCAGAGGCACCTTTAGAAGAAGTCTGCCTATTAGGTTGTGGTGTGACTACAGGTATGGGAGCGGTGGTAAATACCGCAAAAGTACAACCTGGTGATACAGTGGCAATCTTCGGTTTAGGCGGAATTGGTTTGTCGGCAGTGATTGGTGCGCAAATGGCTAAGGCTGGGCGGATTATCGCGATCGATATCAACGAGTCTAAATTTGAACTCGCTAAACAGCTCGGCGCGACAGACTGTATCAATCCGAAAGATTACGATAAGCCTATTCAAGATGTGATTGTGCAGTTAACCGACGGTGGAGTTGATTTTTCCTTTGAATGCATTGGCAACGTAAACACTATGCGCTCAGCGCTGGAGTGCTGCCATAAAGGTTGGGGAGAATCTGTGATCATTGGTGTCGCCGGGGCCGGACAAGAAATATCAACCAGACCTTTTCAATTAGTGACCGGGCGAGTCTGGCGTGGAACAGCCTTCGGTGGGGTTAAAGGCCGCTCTGAATTGCCAGAATATGTGGAACGCTATTTGAAAGGAGAATTTAAGCTGGATCATTTTATCACTCATACCATGGGCTTAGAGGGTATCAACGAAGCCTTTGATCTTATGCATGAGGGGAAAAGTATTCGCACAGTGATTCACTTTGACAAGTAAATAAATCTGTTTAATAGCGCCAATGCAGTGTATCTGATGCATAGCATTGGCGATTTTTCGCTATAGATCTTCATATCCTACTAAAATATCTCTTTTTCTATCTAGTCTGGTTTTCATAATGATATGCGAAACCGTCGACTTAACGCCTGCCAGTTTATTGATATCGGTGATGCACTGTTGAAAATCGTCGAAGCTTGGGGCAGAGATGAACATTGACCAGTCCCACTCACCGCTGAGCGAATGTACGGTTTGAATATAAGGCATTTTTTCTAAGGCTATAAAAGTTTCCAAAAATGCTTTATTTTCTGCGTTGACCATTACAATGGCCTTAAAGTTCTTGTGCAGTTTTTCATGGTTGATTTTAACGGTGTAACCTTGGATTATTTCAGCTTTCTCTAAACGGCTGATACGCTCTTGAACGGTGGCTCTAGAAACGCCAATTTTACGTGCCAGGGAAGCGTTGGATTCTCTTGCGTTGGTTTTTAGTAGCTCAATTAATAGCTGGTCTTTTTCTGTGAGTTTGATATTTTCGGTGTCTGTTGTGGTTTTCATAATTAAAAGATCGTAGTAAAAGGTTGTCACAAGGCTAGTCGGCAATCGTGTTAAAAATTAAAGCCGATCGCTATCGATAGCGCATCATAAACTATCTGTAGCTACTTAAATAGCTATACACAGCAGCAAAAAATTAAAGCCTGTGAATAAGTGATCAATGACTGCCTGAAACGTGTGATATATCATGTTCAGCGCGGACTGTTTTTTCCAGTGGTCGATCTAAATCCTGAATAATACCGCAGTCTTTTCGGCTGCCAGGTGTCTTGCATTGTTGGCGCAGTGTCTGCAGCTGGTCTTCAAGCAATTGTAATTCGGCAATTCTAACGCTGACGTGCTGTAGGTGCTCGTCGATTATTTGATCGATAGAGCGGCAGTTTGCGCTGGGATCTTGACGCGCCTGTAATAGCTCTAGTATTTCCGCATGGCTCATGGCGAGTGCCCGGCAGTGCCTGACGAATGTCAGTTGGTCGAGATGGCGCTGTTGGTAGTGACGGTAGTTATTGGTGCTATCTCTAACACTGGCTGGGATCAAGCCATTTTTTTCATAGTATCGAATCGTTTCCACCGTGCAGTTAAATTGTTTAGCTAGTTCTCCAATTTTCATCATTCGCTCCTTGACCCTGTAGTGGCTTCAGGGTGTTTAATCTCAGCATACAAAATATTTAGCAAAATTACTAACTGCTAACTTACTCACAGAGATAAAAATCATGCCTTTAGTTAAAAAATTGAGTGAAGCTGCTACAGGGGAGCAACCAGAGCAAGTTAAGTGCTGCGATGGACATCAAAGACAACAACCGCAAGTAGGCTCAACAGTGAATAGCTTGGCAGGTACTAGGGTCGAGATTAAAATAATGCAGATGGATTGCCCAACTGAAGAGCGGCTAATCCGTGCGAAGTTGGGCAAGTTGCCTGGGATTATAGCGCTAGAGTTTAAGTTGTTAAGTCGAGTGCTCACCGTAGTACACCAAGATGCGGATCTAGAGCTGATACTCAAAGCGATAGAGTCCTTAGGTTACAGTCCGCAAGTAAATTTTAGCGAAAATTCAGTGAGTGATGAAGGCGCCAAAAGAAATTATATATGGTTGATTGGCGCTGCGCTGATTGCTTTCGCTAGTGAGGCAGTCGGTTGGATAGCTGGGCTGCCCGATTGGCTATCGATGATCTTAGCTTTGAGTGCGGTGTTGTGTTGCGGCATAGATACCTACAAAAAAGGTTGGCTATCGATCATACATTTTGAGCTAAATATCAATGCCTTGATGAGTATTGCAGTCACTGGGGCGTTTGTTATAGGTCAATGGCCTGAAGCGGCAATGGTGATGGTGCTGTTTAGTCTCGCGGAAGTGATCGAGCAAAATTCGCTACACAAAGCAGGCAGTGCAATTAAAGGATTGCTGGAGCTAACGCCTGCGGTTAGCAGGGTGTTACAGGCAGATGGCAGTTGGCAGCAAATAGCGACCAATCAAGTAACAGCAGGAGCGATTGTAAAAGTAAAACCTGGGGAGCGGATTAGCTTAGATGGTGTGATTAGTAAAGGCTCGGCAAATATTGATCAAGCGCCGATCACCGGTGAAAGCATTGTGGTTGACAAGAGCGTCGGTGATACCGTGTATGCAGGTACCATTAACGGTACGACCGCCTTTGAGTTTTCGGTGACAGCGGTCGATAAAGATACCACCTTGGCAGCCATTATTAGAGTTGTCGAACAAGCGCAAAGTGATAAGGCGCCTATTCAGCGCTTTATCGATAAGTTTGCGAGTGTCTACACCCCAGTGGTGTTTGCAATCGCTGTCTTCGTGGCAGTGATTCCGCCATTGTTTTTTTCAGGGGATTGGCAGCAGTGGATTTACAAAGCGTTGGTGCTATTGGTCATCGCCTGTCCTTGCGCGCTAGTTATCTCAACACCGGTGACTATCGTCAGTGGGCTAACAGCAGCGGCGCGGCGCGGAATATTGATTAAAGGTGGGGTGCATTTAGAGCAGGGGAGGCACATACAGTGGTTGGCATTGGACAAAACGGGGACTATTACTCAGGGAAAGCCAGTGTTGACAGATTATCTAACTATGCACAGCGCCAGCTCAAGTGGACAGACAATAGAGGATTATGTCCAGTTGGCGTTAAGTCTAACTAGTCAATCCGATCATCCGGTGTCCAATGCTGTTTCTCAATTCTTCTTCGATAAAAATGTGCAGGCGTTACCGGTGCGGAATTTTACAGCGCTGCTCGGACTAGGTATTGAGGGTGAAATTGAAAATGTCCAATATTATCTTGGTAATACAAGGCTTGGGGAGCAGTTGGGGCTATTGAGCACCGAGCACAAAAAATTATTAGCAGAGTACGAGCAGCAAGGTAAAACGCTCAATCTATTGATGAGTGATGCTCAAGTGCTGGCGCTATTCGCGGTGGCTGATCAGGTCAAAGAACACAGCGCACAGGCGATTCGAGAGCTACATCAGCTGCAGGTAAAAACTGTCATGCTCTCAGGGGATAATCAGCACACTGCCAAAGTGATTGCAGGGCAAGTCGGTATTGATCAAGTCATCGGTGAGCTGCTTCCTGAGCAGAAATTACAAAAAATTGAAAGCTTACAGAAAAATGCTGTGGTGGCGATGGTTGGGGACGGGATTAACGATGCACCAGCAATAGCCAGAGCTGATTTGGGTTTTGCGATGGGCGCTCTGGGAGCTGATACTGCGATTGAAACTGCAGATGTGGCCTTAATGGATGATGACTTGCGAAAAATTCCCGAGTTTATCAGGCTGTCTGCTAAGGTTCATCGGATCTTAGTGCAAAATATTTGTTTTGCGATTGGCGTAAAAGTGTTGTTCTTAGTCGTCACTATTGCCGGCTTTGGGGATATGTGGATGGCGGTGTTTGCCGATGTCGGTGCAAGCTTGCTGGTGGTGGCTAATGGTTTGCGCTTACTTAAAAAATAGCGGGGTACGCTGGTTCAGGGCTAGAAGAGGCTTCAGAACAAACCACGCAAATTGCTAGCGAACGGCAAAATGTCGCCAATAAAATATCAGAATCATCGATCTACCTTATTGTGCTAGCAAGATAAAGGCGCTATAATGCCGCGCTCTTTTTAGAGATATTTTTGTCCTAGAAAGAGTTTCAATATTAACCTCCTTGCTTTTAAATCATTTCGATTAAAGGCTTTTTAACCCGTAGGGAGCTACAATGCGTCATTACGAAATCGTTTTTATGGTTCATCCGAACCAAAGCGAACAAGTATCAGGTATGGTTGAACGTTACACTAACGTTATCACTACTGCTGAAGGTACTGTTCACCGCATGGAAGACTGGGGCCGTCGTCAATTGGCTTACCCAATCAACAATGCACACAAAGCACACTATATCTTAATGAACATCGAGTGCAGCCAGGAAACTCTGGATGAGCTAGATAACATGTTCCGTTACAATGATGCGGTTTTACGCAACATGGTAATTCGTCGTAAAGCTGCGATTACAGATGTATCTCCAATTAAAGCTGCAGAAGCACGTGAAGAGCGTCGTCCACGTCGTGAAGATACTCGTCCTAAGCCTGAAGCTGCTAAGACAGAAGAAACTGTTGCTGCGCCTGCTAAAGCTACTGAAGCTGCAACTGCAGAGTAATTGAACCCAAGTTCAAAGGAGATATAAGATGGCTCGTTTTTTTCGTCGTCGTAAGTTTTGCCGTTTCACTGCTGAAGGTGTAACTGAGATAGATTACAAAGATCTGGATATGTTGAAAGGATACGTAACAGAGACTGGTAAGATTGTACCAAGTCGTATTACCGGCACTAAAGCACGTTACCAGCGTCAGCTGGCAACTGCTATCAAGCGCGCTCGTTTTATTGCGCTATTGCCTTATACTGACAATCATCAGTAATTAGGACTACGCTATGCACGCCCTTGCAGAATTTATACTAAAAGGTCGTACGCAGGCGATAGTTGTGGCGGTAATAGCCGCCTTGCTACCACTGTTGTTCTGGATAAGTGCAGCAGCAGTGTGCTTAGTCACTCTTCGCAAGGGAGTAGCTAAGGGAGGTCTAGTTATAGTTTGGGCATTGATTCCGGCTATAATGTGGTCTCGTCAGGGAGATTTCACACCTATAATTGTAATTGTAGGTAGTTATGCTCTGGCAATAGTTCTGAGAAGTACCGTGTCTTGGCAGCGAGTAATACAAGTCGCGTTGTTGCTAACTGTATTTGCAGGTTTAATACAGCAGCATTTCAATGGCGATGTATTAGCACAGCTTGTGCAAGGCGTACAGCAGATGATGATGCAGACATCACCTAAGACAAGTGAATATTTGTCCGCGGAGTCGCAATGGTTGCTACAGGCAACTTTAGGGGTATTTGATACCCTGCATTTTGCGATGATGTTTTCAAGCTTACTGTTAGCTCGCTGGTGGCAATCTAGGTTGTATAATCCAGGAGGCTTGCAGCAAGAGTTTCATCAGTTACGGTTTTCTCCCTGGTTTGCATTATCGCTCTTGGCGATAATCATCATCGCTAAAAGTAGCGGCGGGGAATTTATTAGATGGATACCGGTAATGGTAACGCCACTAGTAATAGCAGGATTTGCATTGGCCCATGGCAGTGTAGCGAAACGAAGTTTAGGTAGGTCTTGGTTAGTAGCATTATATATTGCTACCATTTTACTAGGGCCCTATGTGATTACGATGTTGGTTTTTATTGCCGCGATCGACACTTTTGTGGATATTCGCAATAGAATTCCAGCTAGTCAATAAGTACTGCGATGGTTAAAATCGCAGAACAAAAGAGGTTTACGAGATGGAAGTTATTCTACTCGAAAAAATTGGTAAACTTGGCGCACTAGGCGACAAAGTTACTGTTAAGTCAGGTTTTGGTCGTAACTATTTAGTTCCTCAAGGAAAGGCTGTGTCTGCTACAAAAGCAAACGTTGCTAAATTTGAAGAGCGTCGTGCTGAGCTAGAAAAAGTTGCCGCTGAGAAGTTCGAAGTTGCGCAAACACGTGCTGCTACACTGGAAGACTTTACTTTGGAAATTGGCTCTAAAGCTGGTGAAGAAGGTAAGTTGTTCGGATCGATCGGTACACGTGATATTGCCGATGCACTAGTTGCTGCTGGCAAAGATATAGACAAGAGTGAAGTACGTCTTCCAGAGGGCGCTTTGCGTCACACTGGCGAGTTCGAAATTACTCTACATTTGCACAGCGAAGTTAATGCTGTGATCACTGTTAATGTTACTGGTGTAGAGCTTTAATAAAGCCCTTTAGCAGACATTTTCAGAGCGCTAAAAAGCACTGCTTAGTTTCGACTTTGTGGTGCTTTTTTATGCCTGTAGATTGTGCTCATCGCCGGCGATGGTGGCTGCTTTTGCGCTTCCTTTGCAAAAGCGCATAAAAGCACGTATATTGCCGGTGTCGATTTTTATAGATATGAAAGTCGATTTCGTTCTCGGGGCGGGGTGTAATTCCCCACCGGCGGTAAGGAAGTGATTCTAAGCCCGCGAGCGCCTGATATAGTTAACATAATATATATTAGGGTCAGCAGATCTGGTGTGATTCCAGAGCCGACGGTGATAGTCCGGATGATAGAGAACACTACAGATTAAACAGCAAGCTGTTTTATATACAGTGCTATTAATGATTAATAGCACTGTATATAAATGCTGTGCCTGCCTGTTCGCCCTGGTTTTTCATAGATTAAACCTGAATTCGTGGTTTCGAATCGAATGCAGAGTGTAAGATATTGCTTTTACAGTGAGTGTTTTTTTGACCACTGTATAATCAAGAGCTTTCGCTATGTAGTCCAGTGAAGTCACTGCTTCAGGTTAAAGATAACATAGGGTTACTAACTTGAATCAGAGTTCAGCAAAGCCAGCTAATTTCCAACCTCAAACTCAGCGCATTGCATTTATCCACGCAGCATGGCATGAAGATATCGTACTCAACTGTCTATCTGGTTTTAAAAAAGAACTGCTTGCGCGCGGATTTTCTGATCAGTTAATCGATGTGTTTGCGGTTCCCGGAGCCTATGAAATTCCGCTACAAGCTAAACTGTTGGCAAAAAGTGGCCGATACATGGCGATTGCCGCGAGTGCGCTAGTAGTTGATGGCGGTATCTATCGTCATGAGTTTGTGGCGCAAACAGTATGTGATGCGCTTATGCAAGTGCAGTTAGAAACGGAAGTGCCAGTCCTTACCGCGGTGCTTACCCCTCATCATTTTCATGAGCATAGCGAGCATAAGGATTATTTTAGCCGCCATTTTTTGCAAAAAGGAGCTGAGCTGGCCAGTGCCTGTGATGCGATAGTGCGGCTCACACAGCAACTAAAGTGTGCATTGTAGGGCGCTGTATTGCCTGGTTAGCGGTGGTGTCGCTTCATGCGACAACGTTAACATGCTAATATATTGGCCCTTTGATACTAGGAGTCGGTCGGGCTCTTAGCATAACAACCCGTGGATATTTAAATGAACTACCCTGAGTTTTCTAGTAATTCTGGATTTGATGCTGAGATAGAAAGCATTAAAAAACCACCTCAATCGATAGAGGCTGAGCAGTCGGTGCTCGGGGGGTTGATGATAGATAACAATACTTGGGACGTGGTCAGTGAAATCGTTTCAGAAGAGTTATTTTATCGCCATGATCATCGGTTGATTTTTCGAATGATGACCAAGTTGGTTAACAATCAGCAGCCGGTCGATGTTGTGACACTATCAGAAGAGCTTGATCGCACCGGCGATTTAGAGGCCGCGGGCGGGTTGGACTATTTAATTGAACTGGCTCGCAACACGCCCAGTACTTCAAATCTACGTGCCTATTCGGTGATTGTCCGCGATCGAGCGCTGCTGCGACAAATGATTTCAGTCTCTCAGGAAATAGCGGATAGTGCCTTTGAAACTGAGGGCCGTGATGCGCAAGAAGTGCTCAATGAAGCAGAGCAGCGGATCTTTGAAATTGCTGAAAGTCGGCCTAATGAAGGCGGCTTTATTCCAATTAACGATTTGTTGAAAGGGGCTGTGGATAAAATTGATTACCTGTTTAATAACTCGGATCAATTAACGGGTATAACCACCGGCTTCGACGATTTAGATGAAAAAACCGCCGGTCTGCAGCCTTCCGATTTGATTATTGTCGCTGGTCGACCTTCGATGGGTAAGACCACATTTGCGATGAACTTAGTGGAAAATGCACTGATGTCACAGAACAAACCGGTTTTGGTTTTTTCTTTAGAAATGCCCGCAGAGCAATTAATCATCCGGATGTTGGCATCATTAGGTAAAATTAATCAGACCCGATTACGCAATGGGCAGTTAGAGGAAGATGACTGGCCAAAATTGACTACCGCGGTCAATATGTTGCGCGATAAGCCGCTATTCATTGACGATACTTCAGGTATTAGCCCCACGGAAATGCGCACTAGAGCCCGTCGTGTGGTTCGCGAGCACGGTGAAGTATCACTGATTATGATCGATTACTTGCAGTTGATGCAGATTAAAAGCCGTCGGGCAAATGCCAGCAGAGCGGAAGAAATCTCTGAAATATCTGGCTCATTAAAAGCTTTGGCCAAAGAATTGACCTGCCCGGTGGTCGCCTTGTCGCAGCTTAACCGATCGCTGGAGCAGCGGCCGAATAAGCGCCCTGTCAACTCGGATTTACGTGAGTCGGGCGCGATCGAGCAAGATGCCGACGTGATCATGTTTTTATATCGCGATGAAGTTTACAATGAGGATTCAGCCGATAAAGGTATCGCTGAAGTGATTCTTGGGAAGCAGCGTAATGGACCTATCGGCAGTATTAAACTAGCGTTCGTTGGTCAGTATTCTAAATTTGAAAACTTGGCTCACGGCAGCTATGAAACCTTCGAGGATTGATCGCTGTAGGGCAGAATTGAAGTTTGAAGGTTTGAAGGTTTGAAGGTTTGAAAGTTTTAGTTTCTGTTTAAGATTTGGTTGCTGCTGCTCCTCTGCAGATAAAAATATCCCTCTTAAGCTTGAGCAGCAGTAGGTTTTTTGATTAAGGGGCATTAAATTTCGACGTTGAACATTTCTATCTGAGCGTCAAAATCTGCGAAAAGATCTTTTTGTTGCAGCTTAGTAATATCGCGTTTAAGGCGCTGAGCAATGATTCTCGCCTTGCGGGATTGACAGAGTTGCACGACGGTAATTTTTTGATTCTCTGACATTTCGTGCCAGTGAAAGCGTTCGGTCCGCGAGCGTAAACAACCTTTGCAATAGCCTTTCGGCCCCGCAGTGCAAACGCCGATACAGGGGCTGTCAACCTGAAACATCTCATGTTGATCTTGCCATTTGTCCGCTCGCTGATCGCTGTCCATATCAGCTGTTAGCATTCCCCGCATCCCGCTCTATGGCGCGCTTAAATAGCTCGGGAACTTCAGCTACTTTACGTTTTTGGTAGTCAAAAAATACGATACCGGTCTTGGCGTGAACGATTTCTTCTGCGGTTTTTTTATTGGTGATTAAGTAGTAAAAATCACAGCCGTATTTAGTGAAGTCTTGGACGCTGATATCGATTTGCAGTACATCGGCATGAAAGCTTTCGCCGCGATAAATAATCGCCGAATCAGTCATGATAATTGCACTGCCCTCGACATCTAATTCGGTGTAGTGGTGGTAGCTTAAAAACTCTACCCTGGCCTCGTGAATAAAGGCTAAGACGGCTTCGTTGGCCAAGTGCCCACCATAGTTAATATCAGTGATGCGCACCGTTAACGAGGTGCTGAAACTGTAGTTTTCGGGCATGTCTAATTTTATACGCGGCATTGTAGATACTCCTAAAAACGGCGGCTTAGAATTTATTTGCAGTTAATACCATGATCTGCAGTTGATGTTTCGTCTGATTTGATACTGACCAGAATAATTTTATCTGCTGATTACATCATAGCATTGTATGCTTTAAAAGGGATTAAGATTTTGATTTCACTCATATATTCGATTTAAGTGGTTTTAAACCTAGACAATTAATCGATTGGCAGTGCGCGTACAGAGTATCAAAGGGCGAGCGTTACTAGCATTAGTCGAATCAATGGTTTATTTCAAGCTACTGATAGTAAACGAGTTTAAAATTAACTCTGTCGTTTCTGGGCAAGTTAAGACGAGATTCAAGTGATGGCTGCTTTAGCCAGTGACGATATTTTAAAACGACAAATTATTTACCAAAATCGTCATGCAATTTATAGGTCACTTATTTTTAGTTATTAATGATATATTAAGACTTGTCTCTTACTACTATAATCATCAGGAGCGTTTAATATGAACGATAAGGTCGAAACGGACTATCATATTGGGCAAGACAATATCACCCCATTTGGATTGGATATCCACAATCCGGTTTTTTTGATTTCTGGATTAAGTGTTATTGCATTCGTGCTAGTGTCGATAATTTTTAAAGAGCAGGCTGGGGCATTTTTTGGCTGGCTAAGGCCCGCTATCACCAGCACCTTCGATTGGTTTTTTCTCTTGTCGGCCAACATATTTGTGCTGTTTTGCCTGCTGTTGGTGTTGTCGCCGATGGGCAGAATTCGCTTGGGCGGGCCAGATGCTAAACCCGAATTTAGCTATTTAGGTTGGTTTTCGATGTTGTTTGCCGCAGGTATGGGAATAGGGCTGATGTTTTTCGGGGTATCAGAACCTATGTCGCATTTTAGCTCTGCACTGGCTGGGGTGACGACCGATGCAGTGACCGGCTTGAGGACGGATTGGGCGCCTTTAAATGCCGCGGTAGGAGATACAGAAGCGGCGCGAAATTTAGCGATGGCAGCGACTATTTTCCACTGGGGGCTGCATCCTTGGGCGATCTACGCAGTGGTCGGGCTGGCGCTGGCGTTTTTTTCCTTCAATCATAAATTACCGCTGACTTTGCGCTCTGCTTTTTATCCATTACTAGGTGATAGAGTGTGGGGTTTTTGGGGGCATCTAATTGATATATTAGCGGTGTTTGCCACCTTGTTTGGTTTAACAACGTCGCTAGGTTTTGGTACTACGCAGGCGCTCTCCGGCTTGAATTTTTTGTTTGGTTGGGGGACTGGCTCTTTCGCTATCGTGTTGTTGATTGTGGTGATTACTGCAGTGGCAATAAGTTCGGTAGTACGCGGTTTAGATGGTGGGGTGAAAATTTTATCTCAATTAAATATGATTTTAGCGCTCTCCTTACTTTGCTTTATTTTGATTGTCGGTCCCACCAGTGACATATTGAGTGCCATTTTTGGTGGTGGCTTAACTTATCTACAAGAGTTAATACCACTGTCTACACCCTTTGGTCGCGAAGATAGTAATTTCTCGCAAGGCTGGACTTCATTTTACTGGGCGTGGTGGATTTCTTGGTCTCCATTTGTCGGCATGTTTATCGCGAGAGTATCGAAGGGACGGACAGTTAGAGAGTTTATACTTTGTGTAGTTATCGTACCTACTTTGTTAGGCATCATTTGGATGGGAGCTTTTGGTGGTACTGCTATCAGCCAGGTAATAGCTGATGCTAGTGCTTCAGTGTCCAGTGCAGCCCAAGAGCTAAAGCTGTTTGTTATGGTACAAGAGTTTCCGTTTTCTGGGATTCTATCGATGATAGGTATTGTGTTAGTGCTGGTGTTTTTTATTACCTCATCTGATTCTGGATCGCTGGTGATTGATTCAATAACAGCGGGCGGTAAAGAAAATGCGCCGGTATTACAAAAGGTATTTTGGTGCTCTTTTGAAGGTATAGTTGCCATTGTGCTGTTGCTGGTTGGTGGCTCTGAAGCGCTAAACGCCTTGCAGGCAATGGCTGTCTCTACGGGTTTGCCATTTACTATAGTGTTGTTGGCAATGTGTGTCAGTTTGTATATAGGGCTTAAAAAAGCCAGTGATGAGCTGCAATCGACACCTTGATGATGCTAGGAGCAGCGATATCTGTTTAGAGTTAGTTCTTTAAACGGGGTCTGATAGAGCGAGTGACTATTTGGTTTACCAGTCGATAGGAGTTTTGGGGTGGTTATTTTTATTCGCTGACTAGAATTATCTGTTAATTAAACTAGACTAATTGTGTATGTGAAAAGCGGCACTTATTAGTTCATATTTTATTTGGCGTGTCTGCTAAATCGGCAAGGTTTTTCAGGTTTTATGGTTTACGGGCCTTTACATGGCTCCGCAAGTACAGCTGTCATGTAAAGGTTTTTTTTATTGCTGAAAATAGATAAATAGATAGCGTGGTGATTATTTGGAAAAGTGGCCGACTCTTTAAAATTACTTAGCTAGTCGTCCCAATCTTAGCTGCTATTGTGCGCTGTAGCATAGGGCTGTGAATTGCCACTGTAGGTAAGTAGCGCTATGAGCAGCGGTTAATAAAGCTGACACAGCGCGGAGCGATAGCTATTTCCCGCTTAAAAATCAATTAAATATACGCTGACAGTCAGCATACCCGGTGGGGATGTTGACTGTCAGCGTACTGATTATAAGCTTGCCACTCGCGGTGAAGGCGAGCTTTACTGGTATCCTTCAACTCCTTTCATATCCGGCAGTTCATGAGCGATGCCCTTGTGGCAATCAATGCAGGTTTTCTCGCCGCTTGCTAGAGATGAAGAGTGCTGACGCGCTGCTCGCTCTGCTTGCAAAGTGAAATCCATGCTATCAAACTCGTGACAGTTACGACATTCTAATGAGTCGTTGGCCTTTAATCGAGTCCACTCATTTTGTGCTAAATGTAAGCGTTTCGCCTCAAATTTTTCACGGGTGCTGATGGTGCCAAAAATTTTGCCCCAGACTTCTTTGGATGCCTGCATTTTGCGGGCGATCTTGTCTACCCATTTGTGAGGAACATGGCAGTCGGGACAAGTTGCCCTGACCCCAGATCTATTACTATAGTGAATAGTCGGTTTTAATTCTTCAAATACATTGTTGCGCATCTCATGGCACGAGGTGCAAAACGCCTCAGTGTTAGTGGCTTCCAGTGCGGTGTTAAAGGCACCCCAGAATAAAATTCCGGCGACGAAACCACCAATAGTCAGAAACCCCAAGCTGTAGTGTACAGCCGGCTTGCAGAGTATTTGATAGAATTTTTTTAGTGCTCGCATGATCTACCTCCTATTCTGCTAATGCGCCAGTCGGTTCAAATGTATTTTCTACCAATGGTTTTGCCTTTACTTGTGGCACGTGACACTGTAGACAGAAGTAGCGTCTTGGAGACACGTCACTTAGGGCTTGGCCCTCGCGGTTGATAAAGTGAGTGACACTTATTTTGGTAGCCCCGTAACGCTTAAAGTTTTTAAAACTATGGCAAGTTAGGCACTTGTTGGTTTTGCGATCAACTTCATAGCCTCTGATATGGTGGGGAATCAGTGGCGGTTGTTGAATATAGTTAATCGGTTGCTGTAAGTTTTCCTTGGGATAATTTTTTAACTTCTCAGCGGGATCTTGTACGTCTAAACTCTGTGAACGCAATGACATAACCCCTTCATTGGCGGCAAATACCACGCTCGATACAAGTAACAAAGTTGCTAGTAATAATTTTTTCATGATGGTTCTCCACTTACTTAGCAGATTATAGGTACGTTGATTGGTACAAATAACTGCTAAGTTGCTCAAAGTGTTGGTTAGGCTTTCATTATTTTAATGGCGCATTTTTTATAGTCAGTTTCTTTTGATAGAGGATCGGTGGCATCCAATGTCAGGCGATTAACTAGTTGCTTAGCATCAAAAAACGGAATGAATACTAGCCCTTTAGGTACTCTATTGCGGCCGCGCGTTTCGATTCGACTATTTATTTCACCACGACGTGATATGACTTTTACTTCATCGCCTCGTCTCAACCCGCGGTCTTTAGCATCATCTGGGTGCATAAATACCACAGCATCTGGAAAGGCTCTATATAGCTCGGGTACCCGTCTGGTCATTGTGCCTGAGTGCCAGTGCTCCAACACTCGACCGGTACATAGCCATAAGTTGTACTCTTCATCAGGTGACTCAGCCGCTGGCTCGTAAGGTAGGGCGAAAATGATCGCTTTTTTATCTTTTTTACCATAAAACTGATAGCCAGTTCCCGCTTCAACATAGGGATCGGACCCCTCCTTAAAGCGCCACAAGGTTTCTTTGCCGTTAACTACCGGCCAGCGTAAACCGCGTACTTTGTGATAGGTATCAAAAGGTGCTAAATCGTGCCCATGGCCGCGACCAAAAGTGGCGTACTCTTCAAATAATCCCTTCTGTAAGTAGAAGCCAAAGTGATCTACTTCATCATTCATCCGACCTTTGAAATCAGAGGATGGAAACTCATCGACTTGGCCATTGCGAAAGAGTATGTCGTAAAGTGTTTTGCCTCTATATTCTGGTGACTTGGCGAGTAGTTCATCTGACCAAACCTCTTCCACCTTAAAGCGCTTGGAAAACTCAACCATTTGCCAGAGATCCGATTTAGATCCTTCACTGGCAGGCACTTGCTGATACCAAAACTGGGTGCGGCGCTCGGCGTTGCCAAAAGCACCTTCTTTTTCAGTCCACATGGAAGTGGGCAGCACTAAGTCAGAAGCTTGAGCGGTAACAGTTGGGTACGGATCAGAGCAGACAATGAAAGCTTCAGGGTTGCGATAGCCAGGCAAGCCTTCTTCATTCATGTTCGGGGCTGTCTGCATGTTGTTGTTACACAAAGTCCAGTAAACATTTAATTTGCCGTCTTTTAACATACGGTTTTGCAGGACCGCGTGGTAGCCATTTTTAGCAGGTACGGTGCCCTCAGGTAGCTTCCATATTTTCTCTGCAATATCGCGATGGGCTTTTTTCTTAACCACCAAATCGGCGGGTAGACGGTGCGAGAAAGTTCCGACTTCACGCGCGGTGCCACAGGCAGAAGGCTGGCCAGTTAGTGAGAAAGGTCCACAACCTGGTTTAGAGATTTTACCGGTTAACAAGTGGATGTTGTAACACATGTTATTAGCCCACACTCCACGTGTGTGCTGGTTAAAGCCCATGGTCCAGTATGAGACAAGATTAATTTTAGGATCGGCATATAGCTTGGCTAAACGCAGTAAGTTTTCTGCGGGGACACCCGATAACTGCTCTGTGTATTCGAGAGTATAGTCGCTGACAAATTCAGCGAATTCCTCGAAAGTCATCGGTGTAGAGCTACCTTTGCCAGGGTTGGCGGCCGCTTGCTCCAGAGGGTGTTCAGGTCTTAAGCCATAGCCGATATCGGTGGTTCCACGGCGGAAATTGGTATGCTTTTTGACGAACTCGTGGTCAACATTACCGCTCTCAATAATATAGTGGGCAATGTAATTGAGGATCGCCAGATCGGTTTGCGGGGTAAATACCATGCCATTGGTCGCTAGTTCAAAGCTGCGGTGCTTATAAGTAGAGAGAACTGCGACTTCAACGTGCGGTGCGCTTAGCGCTCTATCGGACAATCTGGTCCACAAAATAGGGTGCATTTCTGCCATGTTCGAGCCCCAGAGCACAAAGGCGTCGGCTTTTTCTAAGTCATCATAGCAGCCCATTGGCTCGTCGATGCCAAAGGTGCGCATAAAACCACCCACCGCAGATGCCATACAATGTCGAGCATTGGGGTCAAGATGGTTGGTGCGAAATCCAGCTTTCATTAACTTAACTGCCGCATATCCCTCAAAGACCGTCCACTGTCCTGAACCGAACATGCCGACAGGTGGCATTTCGTCAGAGTTACGAGTTTTGGCAATGGCGGCTTTCCATTTTTCAGCCATGATGTCAAAAGCTTGATCCCAAGTGATCGGCGCGAACTCACCGTTCTTATCGAATTTGCCATCGGTCATTCTTAGCATCGGTGTCTTAAGCCGGTCTTTGCCGTACATTATCTTGGAGAGGAAATAACCTTTTACGCAGTTTAATCCCTTGTTGACAGGTGATTCTGGATCTCCTTGAGTGGCGACAATTTTACCGTTTTTGGTACCTACTAATACTGAGCAACCGGTCCCACAAAAACGACAGGGAGCTTTGTCCCAATGGATTTCTGTATCTGCTGTAGAGGTGATTAAATTAGTGGCTGAGGTGGGTAAACTGATACCTGCGGCAACAGCTGCAGCACTGGCAGCTTGTGCTTTAACAAAGTCTCTTCTGTTTACTTTCATGGCTATTTCCTGTTAATCAAAGTGAGAGTGCTACCTTTATTAGGCGCTACTCAAAAAACGTCATACTGGTGGTTGGTGATAGTGTGCGATGCAGTGCACCGCTGCTTTGCGATCATTAAAACAACTAAATAAGCGCAAGCGGTGGTGATCGCTTGTTGACGGTTAACCAGCCCGTCGGTCATCTAAAATTTGCTCTGCCCTGTCGGTCAAAAGCATTTTTTCTAATTAGGCGATTTGATGAAAAACCAGTGAGCTTGATACTATATGCTCAATATTCTGGAGTTTTTCCATACGTTTGACTAATTCAAAATTGCTGTCTGCCTCGGCAACCACCACAATCCGGCCCTGCTCGTCACTGCCGTGCACTTCGCTGCCAGGCAATTGCTTAATAACTTCAATCACCTGCTGTTTGTGTTGGGGTCTGGTCATTAGTATCATTGAAATCACATGTGCAGTGTCATCATCAGGCTGGTGACTCGAGTATTCAATTTCCATTAATGCTCTCCTTGAGAAATCGTTAAGCTTTGGGTTGGGCAAGGTTTTATACAGGCACCGCAGCCATTACATAAATCGGTATTTATGACCGGTTGAGCAGGGCTTGCAAGGATCGCTTTGAACGTAATTGCCATTGGTTCACAAGCATCTTCACAACTGCGACAAGTTACTTTTTGCATGGTTAAACAGCTAGCATCAATGCTGACCGTTTGCTGCCAAGGGTTAGTGCTTTTAAGATTAAATATAGGCTGCGGGCAAACACTGGCACACTGATAACAGTAACTGCACTCTCCCTGCGAGAAATCTATGGTTGGAAAGCCGCCATCACCTTTTTTAATAATCTGCGTTTCACAAGCTGAAATGCATAAAGTACAGCGCTCGCATTTATCAAAAAAATCTGTTTTGGAGACAGCCCAAGGCAGTGCTTGATGGGTGCTATTTTGCCGGCCTTTAAAAAATCGGCGTCTGGCTAAATTGGTCATCGCAGTAACTTATATTTAAAAAAAATGTCTAAGAGCCTGGCGGCCCCATGAGGAGTTGTGAAATCCAAATTGAAAAACCAAAACCGCTAACAATTACCACGGCTAAAACGGGGGCTAATACAACAGTGATGAGTAAAAATGCTTTTAGCTCATCTTTGCGGTTTATATCTTGATTCATATCGCTGCTCGCTACTAAATAAGATTGAATTCACAGGTTTTTAGTTTTTTAATAAGTATTCATAGTCAAAAACACGATCTGAAAATTTGATTACTGGAAGCTAAGTGTGCAAGGTGATCCAGTAAATCACTTTCGTCAGGGTTCTGTTTAAGACTGAAAACTACTTGTTTATTATGATGAATTCTGTCGGTTCTCTATAGTCGTATAATACGCTGATCCTAGATAGAGGATGCAAAAAGGAGCTGCTTAGCTGCGCTGCATCATTTACCGCCTAATTATATTTTTTATTTCAGGGTTATTTGATTTTAATCAATATTTTTTAGAATGAGTTGTGCTAGGTTGTAAATTTGAAAGTTTTGATTTGTTGGGTAAAGTAAGAGTTTAAGGGAGATGTGCAACCTAAACTATTGGCTGTACTGTGGCGCTGTTCAAAGGTCAGGGCTCAATTAGCTCTTGCTGTAGCCAGCTGATAAACTCTTGGGTTTTTCGCAATTGGGTTTTATAGCTGGGACTGATTAAGTAATAGCCATAATCTGTCTCAATACTCAGCGCTAAAGGATTAACTAATTTACCCTGTTGAATCGATTGGCTGGCTAGAAAATCTGGAATTAGCGCCAGTCCCAATCCTTCTTCGGCGGCTTTCAGAGCCATGAAAAAATGTTGAAAACCCATCCCTAAATTCAATTCTTCAGTGCTAAGTTGCTGATCGATTAAGAAATTATTCCACATCAGCGGGCGTGTATTTTGCAGCAGTAGCCGGTGTTGTAAAATATCTGTCGGCTGCCGAATGCTGGTTTTTTCGATCAGCTGTGGCGCCCCAACTAAAATCAGCCGCTCTTTAAATAATTCGATACTGTTGGCTAAAGCTGCAGCCGGTAGCAGGCAGCGGATGCAAATATCCGCCTGCGATAAGTTGAAATCGGGTGAGCCATCGCCGTTGATCAAATCTACTTTGAGGTGCGGGTAGCGATCCTCAAAACTGTGAATTCTGGGAATCAGCCAAATGTTACTCATCGATGGAATAACATCGAGTAGCAATTGTTGCTGTTTAGGGTTGCGCTGTAGTGATTCGCCGCTGTTATTTAATTCACTGAGAACCTTAATAACGGTCGGTAAATACAGCTGGCCTTCAGTGGTTAAACAGATACCTTTGGCTGAGCGTATAAATAAGGGCACACTTAAAAAGGCTTCCAATAATTTTATTTGTTTACTAACTGCCCCCTGTGTAACGCAGAGTTCTTTAGCCGCTTTGGAAACGCTGGATAATCTCGCCGCAGCGGCAAAGCTTTTTAGGGCTTGCATAGGGGGTAGGTAGTCACGCATGGTTGCTCTCGATCGGTTAGCTATCAGTTTCTGGGGCGGTGCCGGGTGTCAATTACAGCTGTTCTTGACTTGAGTAAAAGTAACTGTTGTAGGTTTAGATATTCTATTTACTCATGACTAGTGATAATAAATCGATTGCAGATTTTCTGCAACTTGATTTAAATAGAGCTCCCTACGCGAGCCAAATGCTCAGTGCTTGCAGTGATCATCTGACTAATTTCAGAGTGTCCTTGAAGCGCGGATGGTCAAAATTCACTCTGGAGAATCATCAATGACTGCTGTATTTCAACGCAATTGTAATGCAACCATGCCGATTGCCGTCCGCGGAGATGGGCCTTATATTATCGATCAAAACGGCAGGCGCTATTTAGATGGATCGGGCGGCGCTGCCGTGTCTAGCTTGGGTCACTCTCATCCGGTGGTTATTGATGCAATTAAAAGCCAAATCGATAAAATTGCCTTTGCCCACACTGGATTTTTTAGCTCGGAGCCCGCTGAACAATTGGCAGAGTTTCTTGTTGATCAAGCTCCAGGTTGCACGGGTAAAGTATATTTTACTAGCGGTGGCTCTGAAGCAGTGGAAGCGGCTTTAAAGTTAGCGCGCCAATACTTCCTTGAAAAAGGTGAGCCGCAGCGGTCTCTATTTATTAGTCGTGAGCAAAGTTACCATGGGAATACGCTGGGAGCGTTGAGCATAGGCGGTAATCCTTGGCGGCGTGAACCTTTTGCGCCGCTACTGACCAAGGCTAATTATATCGCACCTTGCTATGCGTATAGAGGGCAGCGGGAGGGAGAGACCGAATGGCAGTATGGTCAGCGCGTGGCGCTGCAGCTTGAGCAAAAATTGGCTGAGATGGGGGCGGATAATGTGATTGCCTTTATTGCGGAGCCGGTGGTTGGCGCCACTTTAGGTGCGGTACCGAGTGTGCCGGGCTACTTTAAAAAAATTGCTCAAATTTGTCAGCAACATGGCATCTTACTGATTCTCGATGAGGTGATGTGCGGCATGGGCAGAACGGGTACATTGTTCGCCTATGAGCAGGAGGGGATAGTTCCCGATATCGTGACGATGGCGAAAGGCTTGGGTGCTGGCTATCAGCCAATAGGTGCGGTGCTGGTCAGTGCAAAAATTCATGCTACTATCGCCAGTGGCACTGGTTTTTTTCAGCATGGGCATACCTACATTGGTCACCCGACCGCCTGTGCCGCGGCTTTGGCAGTGCAGCAGGTGATTGTTGAAGAACAGCTCTTATCCAAGGTGAACAGTCGGGGAGAGTATCTAGAGCAACAGCTACAGCACTATTTTGCAGAGCATCCAATGATCGGTGATATTCGAGGTAGAGGGCTGTTTAGAGGGCTTGAAATAGTGCAAGATAAAGCTGACAAGTCACCTTTGCCGGTGTCGTCGCAGTTTCACTTGCAGCTCAAAGCGCAAATGATGGAAAATGGTTTACTCTGTTATCCGGGAGCTGGATCTGTCGATGGTCGGCGGGGTCATCATCTGCTTATCGCCCCCGCGTATATTGTAGAGCAAACAGATGTGGATTTTTTAGTCGAAACACTGGCCAAATCGATTGATCAAGTTTTAGATAAAATTAGTTATTTAGACCTCAGCTGAACTCTTCAATTAAAATAGTGGTTACTATGAACGAACATTTGACACCTCAGACGCTCTTTGATGAAGAGCAGAAAATTATGCCAGCAGCGGATAAGGCGATCATCATCGTCGCTCCAAATGGGGCGCGAAGAACTAAAAAAGATCATGCTCATCTACCTATAACCGCAGCGCAAGTGGCTGCGGATACGCTGCTCAGTTATCAGGCGGGAGCGACTATGGTGCATGCTCACGCCCGAAAAGCGGACGCTAGTCACAGTCTAGAAATTGATGATAATCATCGGCTCTATGACTGTTTGCGTGAGACAGTCGGTGATAATATAGTGGTGCAACTCACCACGGAAGCAGTAGGCATCTATTCTATTTCGCAGCAGATGGCGATGATTAAAGCCATCCAGCCCGAAGCCGCTTCGTTTGCGCTGCGCGAATTTATGCCCTCTGAAAATGGGCTTGAAGCGGCTGCTGAATTTTTTCATTGGGTCGCGCAGCAAGGTATTGTCGCGCAATATATTTTATACACAGCAGAGGAGGTCACTTGGTATCATCAATTAAAATCTAAGGGAATGCTGCCCGCTAATCGACATCATGTCTTATTCGTGCTGGGGCGATATAATCAGGGTCAGTACTCCGAGCCTGGCGAGTTATTCCCCTTTATCATCGAGCACCAAGATAGCACTCCCTGGGCGGTTTGTGCCTTTGGTCGAGATGAGCATCGCTGTGTGAGTGCCGCGCTCTCGCTAGGCGGAGACGTACGGGTCGGTTTTGAAAATAACTTGTACAACATGCGTGGTCAATTTGCCTACAATAACGCGGTGCTGGTTAAGCAGGCAGTCAATACGGCGAGTAGCATGGGTCGTGAAACGATGAGCGCGGCGGAGTTTAGGCAGCTGTTCAGTATGAAATTTTAATATCAGATTCACTTCTAGCCCGCATATTGCATGAAAAATGGTAAGTTCCGCCCTATCCCTTGATAGAATAGGGTTTACCACAAAACTACTTCGGATGAAGTAACCCGGAACTTACCATGCCCAATTTTATACAATCCCCACTTAATTTCCACCCTGTTGACGGACTTACTGTACGCGCCAGTTTTGATGGTGGCTCTATGTCATCTGATTTTGGTGCAATACTGATGCGGGAGACGGCACTTCAAAGTCAACTGCTAACCAAACTTGCCGCTGCTATCAGCGACTCTCGCAGACAAACACATATCAAGCACTCTATGCAGGATCTCATTACTCAAAGAACTATCCAGCTTGCCTGTGGCTATGAAGATGCTAACGATTCTAACTCTCTACGCAAAGACCCTATGTTTAAACTGGCTCTGGGAAAAAAGCCATTAGACGAAGAACAAGATTTGGCCCACGGATCAACTTTCACTCGATTAGGCCAAAATGTTGATAGCAAAGATTTATACCGCATGGCTCAAGCGTTTATTGATCATTTCATGGATAGCTATAGCAAAGATCCCAGCATCATCATTCTTGATATGGATCACACTGAAGATCAAGTATATGGCCAACAAGAACTGGCATTGTTCAATCGTTATTACGGCCATTATGGCTATCTGCCACTTACCATTTTTGAGGGTTTTAGCGGGAAGTTGATTGGTACCTATCTTCGTCCAGGTAAACGCCCTACAGGGGCAGAAAATGCGATGATAATGAAACGCGTTATACAACAAATTAGATCGCGCTGGGCCAACGTTCACATCGTTTTACGTGGCGACGGCCACTTCTCCAACCCTGAATTAATGCAATTAAGTCAAGATGATGACAACATGGACTTTATCTTTGGTGTGCCCGGTAATAAAGCGTTGTCTCCCATGGCGAGTTCTTTACTAACAGCCGCTAAACACTGCCTTGATGAGAAGCGCCACAACGCAAAGTTGGTAGGTCAACCAGAACCCTATAAAGTGCGCTTATATGACGAGTTAGACTATAAAGCCAAAAGCTGGATGGGTATTGAATGTCGTTTAATTGTAAAAGCAGAAGTGAACCTGCTAGGCAAGAACCCTCGTTATATTGTCACCTCTATTACCAATGCCAGTCCTGAGACCCTGTACTGTGATTTTTATTGCGCTCGAGGACAAGACGAAAATTTCATCAAGCAGCTGAAAAATGATATGGCCTGTGATCGCACTTCTGATCAAGGCTTTTTGGCAAATCAATTGCGGCTTTTCTACTCTGCTGCGGCCTATGTATTAATGCATGAATTCCGATTAGAAACATTAAAGGGTACGGTATTAGAGCGAGCAGAAATGGGTACAATACGCTTAAAACTATTCAAAATTGCGGTGCGAATTGTTCAGTATAAAGATAGAGTGAAACTGATGTTGCCAAGTTCTTGCCCCGTTTCTGAATTGCTAAAACGCGTCACTGACATTCTTTATTCCAGCAGACTCCTCAAACCTGGATAGCCCTGCATCTTGATAAAATTCAGAGTTTACAACACGAGCATTGAGGTTCGAGGGCAGCGTTTGGCTTCCGACTACGAGTTGTTCGAAAAACAACCAGTTCGGTGTACTTAGCTCCACTAAAAGTTTCTGAAATTTTAGATCTACCCAGCGGCTTAAGAAAAATTTGCAAGGCACTGCTATAAATGGAGTGACTATTGTCAAGTGACTAGTTGGTGCAACATGCGGGCTAGGAAGTCTATAAATAAAAAAGAGCCGCTAGGCTCTTTTAGTTTTGACTCTTTATTCAGGCTCTTTATTTTGAGTATCTATAGTAGTGGCATGCAGGAAGAGTTTAAAGTGCCGCGATTTTTTCACGCTGCTCAATAAGTTTGTCCTGTGCCGCTTTAAAGTCGGCGATCTTTTCGCGCTCTTTAGCGACCACCGCCTCGGGTGCGTTAGCGACAAACTTCTGGTTGCCAAGCTTACCTTCAATACGGCCGATCTCTTTGTCTAGCTTTTCAAGCTCTTTATTGAGACGAGACACTTCAGCATCTTTGTCAATCAATCCAGCCATCGGTACAAGCACTTCCATCTTGCCGACTAGCTGCGTCGATGACATAGGTGCTTGATCCCCTGGGTTTAGCCAGGTGATTTGCTCCAGAGAGGCCAGTTTCATTAAGAAATTACGGTTAGCAGCTAAGCGTTGTCGATCTTCTTCGCTGCCGTTATTTATTAATACTGTCAGCTCTTTGGCCGGGGAAATGCCCATTTCGCCGCGAATGTTGCGCACCCCAGTAATCACCCCTTTTAACCAATCGATATCAGCTTCGGCGGCCAAATCAATTTTACTGAGGTCGGCTTTTGGATAGCTTTGCAGCATGATGCTGTCGCCGCTAACGCCAGCCAGTGTTTTAATCGACTGCCAAATTTCTTCGGTGATGAACGGCATAATCGGGTGAGTCAAACGCATGATCACTTCTAATACCTGTACTAAAGTGCGGCGGGTACCGCGCTTTTGCAATTCTGTCGCCTCCTCGTTCCATAATACCGGCTTAGATAGCTCTAGATACCAGCCACAGTATTCGTTCCAGATGAAGTCATATAAAGTTTGCGCTGCTAAATCTAAGCGGTATTCCTCAATGTGTCTGGCGACGTCAATTTCGATCTGCTGTAGTTTGCTACTTATCCAGCGATCGGCGAGAGACAGTTCAACCTCTGCACCATTTTGGCCGCAGTCTTCACCTGCGGTGTTCATTTCTACGTAGCGAGCGGCGTTCCAAATCTTGTTGCAGAAATTGCGATAGCCTTCTAGGCGCTTCATGTCCCAGTTGATATCGCGACCGGTTGAGGCGAGCGCCGCCAAGGTGAAACGCAGTGCATCGGTGCCGTGCGCGGGGATGCCATCCGCATATTCTTTTTCGGTGCGCTTGCGGATTTTGGCGGCCATTTGCGGCTGCATCATATTACCGGTGCGCTTGGCCAATAGATCTTCTAGACTGATGCCGTCAATCATGTCGAGCGGATCAAGCACGTTGCCTTTAGTTTTAGACATTTTTTCGCCGCTTTCATCGCGTACCAAACCGGTAATATAGACCGTTTTGAAGGGGATTTGCGGTTTGCCTTGTCTATCTTTGCACAAGTGCATGCTCATCATCATCATTCGGGCAACCCAGAAGAAGATGATGTCAAAGCCGGTAACTAGTGTATCGGTTGGGTGGAAGGTCTCAAGCTTGTCACTCTGCTCAGGCCAGCCCATGGTAGCGAAGCTCCATAGGCCTGAACTGAACCAAGTATCTAAGACATCATTGTCTTGGGTCAGGGTCACTTTGCTGCCCAAGTTGTATTTCTCGCGCGCTGCGCTCTCGCTGCTCGCTACATAGACTTTGCCCTGGGCATCGTAAAATGCCGGGATGCGATGGCCCCACCACAACTGGCGGGAAATACACCAATCTTGGATGTCGCGCATCCAAGAGAAGAACATGTTTTCGTACTGCTTGGGCACGAATTTAATCGCGCCGTTTTCCACGGCCTCAATCGTTGGCTTTGCCAGTGTTTTAGCATCGGCAAACCACTGATCGGTTAACATCGGTTCAATAACCACTCCGCCGCGATCGCCGTAGGGGATGGTCATGTTGTTTTCTTCGATCTTTACCAAAAACCCTAGCGCTTCAAAATCGGCAACCACTTCACGACGTGCCGCGAAGCGTTCCATGTGGTGATATTTTTCGGGGATATGGCAGTTGATCTCGCTGTTGAGGGTGCCGTCACTGTTAAAGCCCTGACCCACTTCGCGAATTTCAGCGGAGAAAGTTAGCACGTTAATCATCGGTAATTTGCGACGTTTGCCGACTTCGTAATCGTTAAAGTCGTGTGCAGGGGTTATTTTTACACAGCCGGTACCCTTCTCCATATTGGCGTGATCGTCGGCGATAATAGCAATGCGACGACCGACTAATGGCAGGATGATCTCTTTGCCAATGATGCTTTGAAAGCGAGGATCTTGGGCGTTGACCGCGACGGCGGTGTCGCCAAACATGGTCTCGGGGCGAGTGGTGGCAACTACAATATAATCATCGCCCGCATCGGTGGTTACACCATCTGCCAGCGGATAGCGCAAATACCACATTTTGCCTTTGATTTCCTTGCTCTCCACTTCAAGATCGGAGATCGCGGTCTGCAGTTTAGGGTCCCAATTGACCAGCCTTTTGCCGCGATAGATCAAGCCTTCATCGTAGAGACTGATAAATGCCTCTTCCACAGACTCCTGGAATTTAGGATCCATGGTGAAGCGCTCATTATCCCAGTCAACTGAGTTGCCTAAGCGGCGCATCTGGCGAGTGATGTTGCCACCGGACTCCTCCTTCCACTCCCATATTTTGTCAGTAAACGCGGCGCGGCCCAAATCGTGACGGGTCTGGCCAGTGTCGGCGGCGAGCTTGCGCTCTACGATCATTTGCGTGGCGATGCCCGCGTGGTCAGTACCTACTTGCCACAAAGTGTTTTTACCTTGCATGCGTTGGTAGCGCACTAATGTATCCATGATGGTGTGCTGAAAAGCGTGGCCCATGTGCAGGCTGCCGGTGACGTTTGGCGGTGGAATCACCATTGAATAAGCTTCACCTTTGCCACTTGGAGCAAAGTAATTATTGTCCTCCCAAGTTTTGTACCAAGAGGTTTCTATGCTAGCGGGTTGGTAAGTCTTATCCATTGGTTTGATCTCTAACTTTAAAAAGGCCCTGAGTGAACTCATGGCGCAGTAAAAAAATATCTTATGGCGGTTTACCTTCGGCTGACAAATGTTTGTCGCCAATCAACGGCCATACAGCTGAAATACATTACGGAACTACCGTAAAAAAGTGGCAAATTATACCTTGTGTCTAGTGGGGATAATAGTCGATCGCCGCATTGAGGGCGTGATTATTAGATATAGCACAATTTAGTTAACCCTTGGCTGGCGAGATTTGCTGAAAAATAGCAATAGCGAAAAATAGGGCTGTAGTCCAGTGCTGAATAATGACGATTAATGGTGATTGGTGGCGATTGGTGGAGAGTAAAACCCTCTTATCGCTTTGCAGAGCAAGCTCAGCTAGCCAATGGTTAGTAAGTGCGGTGATCGCCAGGCAAGCTGCAGTGTGTAAGCTTGCTGAAAGCTTAGCGGTTGCGCTCAAATACATAGCTGTCGGTAAAGGGCAGTTGCTGGGAGGATGAGTAGCAAATTAAAGTGGCTGGCAAAGCTAGCTTTAAGAATTCGCCTTCGGTTAAGCAAAATTTTGCCGCAAAGCCGGTTTCCAAATGATGACGGCCATTGAAAGTGCTGATGATTAAACGTCCTCTGGGGCTGAGCATCGCCGTTAAAGTGAATATTAACTCGATGCTAGGTTTATATCTAAAAACGGTAATGCTATCGAATTCGCCCAGGTCTTGAAGTGCCGATAAATCATCTAAATCCTGATGGCAAGTGGTGAGTTTGCAGCCCTGTTCAGAGGCAAAAATCTGTAAGTTTTTTAATCCGATCTCAGAGACGTCAACAGCGGTTACTTGAAACTGTGGATCTTTGCTTAGAGCTAATGCCGCCGCGCCCTCGCCGCAAGCTACGTCTAATAGTCTGCCGGTCTTAAGGTGCTGAATGTTAGCGGCTAAAGAGGGTGGAGGGCTAGGTCTAGAGGGGTGCATACTAGTGTATTTAGCATCCCATTTGAGTTTGTCCGCAATCGTCATTATGCCAGGTCCATTTTAAATTGAGATCCGCGAGCTAAACCGGTTGGTTGACGGCCGTGGATCATGCATGTAATAAGCTGATGATAGCATACTGCTCAGCGAGCTGTGGTCTGTTATCTACTGGTTGGGAGGGCTGAAAGTAGCGATAATCGCGGCGCTAGCGAAGCTATTTCGGGTGGTGGTTTACGGGGAGTTATGCTCTGTAACAGTTTGTCATGCCAGCTACTAAATAGTGCTGGCTTGGTTTTCGTAGGTACTGTTAATACCTTTTTCTTAAGCTGGAACCTCGCGCATCTAAATTGGCCAAGATCGCTTTCATTTCATCTGCTTGTTCAGAAATTTGCTTAAGCTTTAGTGCCGTGCGAGCTGCTTTTTCTAGCTCAATGCTCTCCTTGATTTTCTTTTCTCGGATCGCTGAACCGGTTCGCCCCGTGGCCAGCTTGAGCTTAACCATCGGCTCGATCTCTTGTGCAGATCTGTTGCTAGCCATTAGTCTAGTGGTTGTGCCGTGTATCGAAACTGAGGTGTGGGATTCTTCCTCTATTATTTCTTCACTTTTTTTTTAGCGGCAGTGGCGGCGCTTTTTATCGCGGCTTTGGCTGTCGCGGCTTTAGCTGCAGGTACAGCTCCTTCGCTGGTTGGGTAGACAGCAGTTCTAGGCAGCATGGTTTTCATGCCTTTCAAGCTTACGCCGTCGTATTGTTCCATGGCTTCGACAAAGAGTTCAGCGAGTTCAGCTCGGCTATCAGCATAGTCATATTCTTCAATGCTAAAGCAAGCGACACCATAGTGACGCATGTCTTTATAGAGAGGAGCATCTATCTCGGCATCTTTCGCTAGTTGGAATAAAGTCCAACGCTCTTCGATACTATTTGTCGTGGTGCCAACATATACAGTGTTACTGCGGGAGTTCTTTATGGTAAAAACAATCAAAATTTATCTCTTATCTATTATCAACTAAAACTTAATTTTGTTACTTTTAATTCCTTTAAAAGCGTTACTGGTCCCTTGATCAATAATTGACAGCGGTCATAAAAAGTCATGACAAGCTGATAAATATTTAAAAGGTCGCGCATTCTAATCCACTGGCAGATAAAAACCAGCATTAATTATCGGAAATAAAATATAAAATATTGTGTTTGATTTATGCTGTAAATGATGTTCAATATTATGCCTGAAAGTTCGATATAGCAAGCCAAAACTACTCGCTATCTCAAGCATAATTTGCATAAAATTGTAAGTGCTAGCTCAAGGTAATCATTAGACAGCCGTTTGAAAATACTTCTGCTAATGGCGGCTGGTTTTATTAATCAACCGAGTGTCGCAGTGATTGTTTGGTGCTGGCTGGCAGCTCGCGAACTCCTAAAATCCGTATAAGTTTGGAAAGTGCTATGAAAAAAGACCCTTTTTATTATATATCTGGCTATCCAGCAGTGATCAAAGAACAAGTTTCACAGCTATTAGACAGTGCTCAATTGGGCAGGTATTTGCTGAACAAATATCCTCATTGCCATCAGCTAGGAGCAGAAAAACAACTCTATAAGTTTGCAATAGGGTTAAAAAACCAGCACTTAAAGAAGTCGCCGCCTTTAAGTAAGGTGGTTTATGATGATAAAATAGATACTATTAACAACGCGTTAGGTTTGCATGCGCAAATAGCCAGAATTCAAGGTAATAAATTAAAGGCCAAGCGTGAAATTAAAATAGCGGCGGTATTTAAGAGGGCGCCGATAGAGTTCTTAAAAATGATCGTGGTGCATGAGCTGGCTCACTTGAAAGAAAAAGATCATAATCGCGCCTTCTACAACCTGTGCTGTTACATGCAGGCTGATTATTATCAAGTTGAGTTAGATTTGCGCTTATACTTAACCCATTTACAGCAGTTAGGTGAACTTTATCCTAAGTCACACCTTAGCTGATTCAGCATTGCTCTGCTAACATCCTGAATACCATCAATAGGTAATTATATGTTATTTGTAAAAAACCTCCATAGGCCTTTTTTAATTAGCTGCTGTGCGCTGCTGGTTTTGTTTAATAGCCCGCTCAGTCAGGCACAGCAACTGCCGCCGTTTAGCGATTGGTCAGAAAAAAACTTTCTTGGAAAAAATCGCTATCAGTTCAGTCAAGTTGATGGTCAGCATCAAGTGCGGGTCGATTCCGATAAAAGCGCCTCCGGCTTATTTTTGGAAAAAACTGTCGATCTTAATAAAACCCCAATACTGAGCTGGTCTTGGAAAATTAGCAATGTGTTGAGTGCCGTCAGCGAAAGGTCTAAAAAAGGCGATGATTTTGCGGTGCGCATCTATGTGTTGGCCTCGACGGGCCCATTCCCCTGGCAGAAGCATACCTTGGCATATGTTTGGTCTAACTATCAGCAAGTGGGGGAGAGTTGGAAAAATCCATACACGGATAAAGTCATCATGCTGGCATTAAACAGCGGCGAGGCATTGGCCAATACTTGGCAGCGGCATCGCAGAAATGTGCAGGACGATCTGTTTGCGGCGTTCGGTGTCAAATACGAACAAATTGAGGTGCTGGCTATTATGACCGATACCGATAACAGCTTGAAAAAGACCACAGGTTGGTATAAAAATATTTCCTTTGAAGAAAATTAACACTCAACCTGGGTTGGTTTTGCTGCGCATATCATTGTGTTTGATGACAAATCCTGCGTCGCGGTATTTTTTGTAGCGCTCACGGCTGCCTTTCAGTGATGCTTCTTGCTGAATGACAATCTCGGCAATACGCGTAAAGTCTTCGGCACCGCTGGGTATCTGTTCACTTAAATTAACAATCACATCATGGTGCGGCGGCTGGTGTTTTTCAGGCCAGCCAATCGAAATAGGGGCGATGTGGCTATCGGTCACTAATTTATTGGCGAGAAAGCTGGTGGCTGAAAACTGCCAGAGTAAATCGCTGAGTTTTTCAGCGCTGTACTGGTCTGTGCAGTAAATATAAACACAATAATTTGCGTGTAAAATACGTTGCAGTAGTTTGCACAAGAAATGCCGACGAGCGTCTTCGTCGCTGTCGGCAAGTATGTAAAAGTCAGCTTTTTTCATTGAATAAATAAATCTTTATTCAGCTTCAGCTAACAAATCAGCGGCGGTATTCATTAAATACTGACACAGGATCGGAACAGCGCGACCAGAGGCGCCCTTTTCCTTGCCTTTATTCCAGGCGATACCCGCAATATCTAAATGTGCCCAGTGATACTTTTTAGTGAATCTAGCCAGGAAGCATGCCGCAGTGATCGAACCTGCAGATGGGCCACCGATATTGGCAATGTCGGCAAAATTAGAATCTAACAGATCTTGGTACTCATCCCAAATAGGTAGACGCCAAGTGCGATCGGCGGCGTATTCGCCCGCTTCGATAAGCTCTTGTGCTAACTGGTCATTGTTTGACATAACCGCAGAGGCTTGATGGCCTAGAGCGACAATTACAGCACCGGTTAAAGTGGCTATATCAATCACCGTCTTAGGGTTGAAACGCTCGACGTAAGTTAATGCATCGCACAGTACTAATCTGCCCTCAGCATCGGTGTTCAGTACTTCAACAGTTTGACCAGACATAGTGGTGATTACATCGCCAGGTTTAGTGGCGTTATCGGATGGCATGTTTTCTGCAGCGGCAATCACGCCAATCACGTTCATCGGTAATTCCATTTCTGCAATCGCCTGCATAGTACCCATCACACTGGCGGCACCGCACATGTCAAACTTCATTTCATCCATTCCCGCGCCAGGCTTTAGAGAAATACCACCAGTATCAAATGTAACCCCTTTGCCGACTAAAACATGCGGTTGATCGCCTTCGTTGCCGCCGCTGTATTTCACCACAATTAATTGTGAAGGTTCGGCGCTGCCCATACCAACAGATAGCAGGCTGTGCATTCCCAGCTCGGCCATTGCAGCTTCATCTAAAATCTCACAGCTGATATTGTCGTAGCCTTGCTCGAGTTCAAGTGCCTCTTTACTTAAAAATGTCGGAGTGCAAATATTACCCGGTAAATTGCCTAGCTCACGGGCGACAGTCACTCCATTAGCTACTGCAGTACCGTCGAGTAGACCCGCTTCAGCGTCGTCGACTTGCGCATTGCTGACCAGAAAGCTAATGCTGTTGAGTAGCGGCGCCTTTGCCTTAGTGCTTTTGGTGGCATCGTATTGATAAAATTCAGCGCAAGCTGTCTGTACAGAGAATCGCAACTGGCGATAAATATCGAGGTCTTGATTGACTTTATCATCCAGGGCAATAGTTACCGCTGTGATGCTATGGCTTTTCAAGTGACTGATAATCGCTTTGACAATACTTTTTTGGGCGTTGTCGCCACGCTTGTCGGCAGCGCCTAAACCGACCAGTAGTACCCGTTTAGCGGCGATGCCCGGCAGGTTGCGCAGTAACAAACAGTGTCCTGACTTACCTTGGTGGTCGCCATCAGTAATGATCTCTTGAAGATAACCGGCACTCGCCTTATCAATAAGTTGCGCGGTGTTGGTTAAAATTCCCTCGGCTTCAACGCCGATGACTAAACATTCTGTTTTAAGCGTGATTACGTCGCTACTGATAATTTCGAAATCCATATATACTCCGGTAATGACTTAAGGCAAACTTTGTAAGATAATGCCGTATAATTTATAAATTAACTGTAAATCGATTCAGTCTCTTGGCAAAGGTGTGCCGTTTGCCAGAAAACTGTTGATGGCTGAGCTTGAGTGCTTTTTTTCAGTACTTTTATACTCGCTGTGCTCTAGATAACTATTTTTCTGGATCAGTGGCTGGCAAGGCGCCTAGCATAAATTATTGATCTTACGCAGTTTGAAAAACAGCTACTGAGCCTTATTAAGGGCACAGCTAAAATTTTCCACACTGCTGTAAAACAATCTCTTATGCGCGGCATCCGCTATGCAGTCACGGAGTCAGGTATTTTATAGAAAGATTATTCGATAAAACGATTACACTGGGTTAATGTCAGTTCAATATCAAATCTGAATCAGTAAGTGTTGTTAAATGCAGCCATACATTATGTATTCAGATTTAGGTGTAAAATGGGGCTCACCCCACTGGCCGTCATTAGGGCAGTACTATAAACCTTTTCAATATGTAGCAACAGGGCAAACTTCATTGATTATTTACCGCTATCTCGCTAAAGAGATTTTTTTTAGTACATTTGCCGTTGCTTTAGTATTAGTGCCTATTATTGTCAGCGGCCGTTTAATCAATTCTTTGGCGCGAGCCAATCCCGGCGAAATGGACTTCATCTTCATCATGCAGTTAATAGCCTTTCGTCTGCCCAGCATGTTGATGTTGATTTTACCTTTGGCCTTGTTTTTAGGCGTGCTACTGGCCTATGGGAAATTATACCTAGACAGTGAAATGTCAGTGTTGCGGGCAAGTGGTGTCAGTGGTCGACAGTTAGTGTTGTTTGCTCTGGGTCCGGCTATCGGCGGCGCATTAATAGTCGCCAGCATTAGCTTGTACGTATCGCCGGTGGCGTTTAAATATTTAGAAATCAGCTATGCCCAAAAAGATGCCTTAAACGAGTTTGATACGCTCACCGAAGGTCGATTTAAAAAGCTCCCTGGAGGTCGTACCGTCTACACCAGCAAGTTTTTAGATAATCGCCGTAAAATGGACAAAGTATTTATTGCCGAACTCGATAAAGGCACCGGAAAATTACAAATCACCTATGCCAAGTCAGGCTTTACCCACACCAATGCAGCGGGCAAACGCTATCTAATCTTGGAAGAAGGCTATCGGTATACGGGCATTCCAGGCACCGCCGATTACGATCAATTGCAGTACCGTCAATACGGCTATTTACTGCCGGAGAGAAAACTGGTGATAGATACCAGAGAGCCCTATGCCAAGACCACCGGATTTTTGTTTACCAGTCGTGAGGATATCTACATCGCCGAGTTAAATTGGCGGCTATCGCTGCCGCTACTGGCCTTTATTGTGGTGTTAATGGCAGTGCCTCTCAGCAGAACCAGTCCGCGCCAAGGGCGCTATGCGCAATTAATTCCCAGTATCCTGTTGTATTTATTCTATTTGTCATTACTGATGTCTGCCAGAGATAAAATAGAGGAGGGCGCGCCGGTTATTGTAATGTGGGCCGTACATCTGGCCTTTTTGTTATACGGCTTAAGCTTGATCTTCTTCGAGCAGCTGTGGAGCAATTTATGGAATAGCCTACCTAGTCTTACCCGTTTTAAAAAAGGCGCTAAATAATATGAAATGTCTAGATCGTTATGTGGGTGTTCAGGTGCTGTCGGCAATATTCGTGGTCCTGGTGGTGATTTTAGGGCTAGATTTCGTGTTTGCCTACATGGATGAGTCAAAAGAGGCGACTCAGGCCTACAATACCAGCGTCATCTTACAGCATTTACTATTGGGGGTTCCCGGTAGCTTTTATGAATTTTTACCGTTAAGCAGCTTAGTCGGTTGTTTGATTGGTTTGGGAGTGTTGGCAAGTCACAGTGAATTAACAGTGATGCGAGCGGCGGGTATCTCCACCTTCAGAATAATCTTTGCGGTGATAAAACCGGCATTATTACTGGCGTTCATCTCGATGGCGGTCGGCGAATTTGTCGTGCCTAAAACCGAGCAGCTGGCCCAGTCGATAAAAGCGACGGCCAAGGGCGGCGGCAAAGCCCTACACTCCCAGTACGGCGTTTGGCACCGCGAGGCAAATACTTACATCCACATCAATGCGGTGATACCCGGCGGTAAAATAGAGGGCGTAACCCGTTTTGAATTTGACCGGGAGGGCCTGCTCAAATCATCAAGCTTTGCCAAAAAAGGGATCTATACTCAAAATCACTGGCAGCTAACCGACATTAGCATGACCTCATTCCTAGAAAACCGTACCCAAGTATCACAGCGCTCAACCGAGCAGTGGCAATTTGGATTATCCCCCGATTCGCTAGCGGCCTTAGTCGTTGAACCCAAAGACTTGTCGATCAGTAAACTGTGGTCATTTGCAAACTACTTAGTCGCACAAGATTTACAAGCAGACAGCTACTTCTTTGCTTTCTGGAAGAAAATATTCCAGCCCCTAACAGTGATCGCACTGGTGATGATCGGCATCTTATTTATATTCGGCCCGCTCAGAAGCGTCACAGTCGGTCAGCGAGTAATCGCAGGCGTGATCACCGGGCTAGTGTTTAAATTCATCCAAGATATATTAGGCCAAGTCAGTGAAGTCGCTGGACTGTCGCCGCTGGTGGCAGTTTTAGTGCCGATTCTGGTGTGCTTATGTTTGGGATATATTCTGCTAAGTCGAGCCAAAATTTAGCGATACTAGTTTAGTTAAGGTGGGGAGAGTGCCCTGTAATGGGGCGGTGGTTCAGTATCAATCAAAGTTGCTTAGAAAAACAACTATTAAAGATATTGATACAGTAGTAGGTATGACTAATTTATAAAAATAATTAAGAGAAGAAAATTTCATGTATAACTCATCAATGATAGTTAGATCTGCTGATTTTAAGCTAAGATACATGCCGGTCCTGTATTAGTAACAATAGAATCCCCCGTTCAGAGAAAATATTCCCTAAATTGAATTATCAGTGAATTAAACTCTGCTCCTTATATGTCTATATTAAATTAATCTATGTCCTTTTTTATATTTACAATACACTTGCATCAAGGAATAGCTCATAAGAAGGAGGATTTGATGAATGTATTGCTTCAATATAGCCAAATTGGGTAGAAGGAGTAGAGCTAACAATAGTGCCTAATTGATTTTTTTTCTTCATTATTTTTAAAACAGCTCTTGGTATACCTGAAGTAATATTTTTTTTAGGCTTAGTTGTTACAAGTAGATGTTTCATATGAGATTTATATTTATTGATTAGCTCCTGCCTGGGCAAGCTTGAAGAGTTAAAAGTAGTTAATATAGCGATAACATCTTGAATAACATATTCGTTCCAAGTGCTTTTGTGGTAACCATTTTCTGATCCATGATGTGGGATTTTTATAATTTGAACAGAATTTTTTTGAGGAGCCATATTCGATGTTATTGCTGAAGACCATCCTTTAGCAGAATCGCCAGATACTTCTAAGTCAGACCCTAATAAAATTGAAGTATTTGTAGTTTTGGATAATATGTTTAACACAATACAAAAATGATTGTGCGAAGGTTTTGTTGCGCTAACTGGAATCCTACTTTCTATAGAAGTAATATCAGAAATAAATGAATTTCTAGCGTCATTACAATCTTTATGAGAAGGTGACAGAGCTGATATTTGATAAGTAAGACCATTAAAAATAGTTGAGTCTTGTTTTATTCGAATGGCTTCACGCTTTTTGCTATCTAAATATCTAACAATTTTACATAGTTCGCCGACACCAGAAATATCATCGTATCCATGAAGAATATCTAATTCAGAGTAATATTTAAAAGCTTCTGTGGTGGTCAAGGCTTCAGGCATATAAATATCAGCGTCAGGAGAAGCTTGTTTTATTAAATTAAGCATTCCTTGAATATGATCTGAATGAAAATGAGTGATTACTATTTTAATCAAAACTTCGAGGGGGTTGAATCCTAGATTTTTAAGATAGGTTAAAGCGGCAGGTTCTTTTGTACCTGGAGTGTTGAAACAATCAATAACCATCCAGGTATTATTTTCTAGTTCAACGAGTATCGACTCGCCATTGCCTCTGCCAAAAACAACAATTTTCAGATTTTGCACTATACATTTTTCTCAGAACTAGTTTGGGTCAGAAAATACTCGAGAAAATTGCTCTATCTGGGATTCCAAACGACCTTTCAGGGATCTTCTAGATACATATAAACGCCGCATTTGATACTCAGAAAAATTAACTGAACTATTACTTTGAGTTCCTTTTTTGTTTAAATCTCTGGTAACTCTAGACCCAATTTTCCAATAAAAAATTGAATTTTCCCTGATTAAGCTTTGTTCATCCACAGAAAAACTAGTGAAAGGTATTTTTATTACCATTACTTGCACTTGAGACTTAGTATCATAAACCCTAGCTTCTAGTTCAAATGCATCAGTATCAATTTTTTCAATGATACAATTATAGTGCGCTTCAATTTTATCAGTACGCTTACCCAATGAGCTATTGTGGTTCGGAGTATTATCCGGCTTCAAAGTAGGTGCTGCATTAATTTTTTGAGTTGACTCGGATCTATCAAATTGTATATTGTGCGCGGTTTTATTATCAGAAAAAATTGAAATATTAGGTACTATTTTAAATTTACTGTATTGAGGTGCAATAGAAGAGTAATCGTCTTCTATTGAATTGCTGCTTATAGCTGTACTAATCATATTACTCTCCTTGTAGTAGATTTCTTACTTTAACATCTGTTTCTGAGTTAAGCCTGTAAAGGTATGTATCGAGCACGTCTTTAATATAAGAGATATTACTATCATTTGATATCGAAAAATGATAGTTGAGAGTGATTATGCTTGCGTTCTCTAATATAGTACCGTTGCTATCACTGAATAGTGGGCGAACCTCAATATTTAGTTCAGGTGATTCATTGATTCCATCATCTAGTGAAGGATATATATCATGGATTACAATTGAAATTTTTCTCATACCTGACTGCTTTTGTATATCAGCGAATGCATCAAGCCAAATCGATTTAGGAGTGAGACGATTACCAAAAGCATGCCATTCATCAGTAGACGAATGCTGTATTGTTCGGTTGAAATTTAGACCGATAGCTGACATCTTTGTAGTATCACTAAACTCAACGATTGAAAAAATTAGATCCTTGAATTTAGTTATGGAAGAATCATCAGTTAAAGTAAGGTTTAATTTATCAGAATTAGGTGTTCTAACCACTTTAATCGTGCACCAAGTTAGTTCTACTATAATATGATCAAGAGATACGTCTACAATAGTATGATTATCTTTGTCTTTTTGGCTAATTAGGCCGAATTGGTGAAGCCAATCGGGTGTGTAGTTTAAAGGATTAAACCCTCCGATTAAAACTATTGACAATTCCTTGCTCGCAAATTCGTTTTGCTGAGGCATATTGAACTCTACATAAATAAAATTACAGTGGTGGATTAGCCGCTAATTCAAAAAGGCCAACCTTACTTATACTACGAATAATTTACAGAATATGAGTATATACATAAATGTTATCTTAATAAAATAATTTATAAGCTAAGGGCTAAAAATGAACTATTTTATAGCTATTTACTTAATAATCATAAAAGGCTAGGGCATATGATTCAGGAAAATATGGGGGTAGGTCGAATGGCACTGCATTAAGCCTAAAACCTATAAAAGCAGAATATATAGGATAGACAGCTTGTATCACTAAAATATGCGGACAAACCAGATTATATGACTAGATATTTTAATTAAAGATGCTAAAAGTATCGTTTCTGCAAAGATCTAGCTACGGAGCTACAATCCCCCTTGTATTGCCGCCGGAGCTATTTGCTAAATTGGCGAGTGTAGCGACAGGACGTCGCGGAAAGCGTAGTTGTGCCAAGGATGGCAAAGAGCCACTTTGGTTCTGTTTCTTTTTTGCCTACAGGGATGTAGGTAAGGGGCGTGAGCAGGACGCGGAAGCTTTTCGCAAAAAGAAATGAACTCGCTGCAGCGAAACTGCACCTGAAATTACTTGACCTTAATCCTTAAAAAAATCAGTTAAAATATTTAGTCACTTGTTAAGCCGCATTACGCCATTTGAAAGTTATATGGAGAAACATGCAATGACTTTTGCTCTTGTCTTGTTTGCCATAAATCATGCGCGTTCTGTAAACGAAGCCAATGATCTGCTGATGGTTTGCCAAAAGCCAATTCTAGACGTACCGCCATTACGGGTGTTATAGATCCTTTAGCATTCAAAATTTTAGATAAAGTCTTACGACTCACATCAAGATGCTGAGCAACGTCAGTGATCGTTAACTCTAAGGAGTCGATCAGTAACTCTTTTAATATTTCTCCCGGATGAGCGGGATTAAACATAGCCATTAGTGGTAGTCCTCATAATTTACTATTTCAACATCACGTCCTGTAAACCTATACGTTATTCGCCAATTCCCACTTACTCGGACAGACCAAATATCTTTTCTATCCTCATTATACTGATGTTTTTATCGGCAGTTTGTCAGGCAGCTTTGGCGAAAAGTCCTCATGTAAGGGCGCTAGAAAATAACGGGGTCAGGTTGCTAGGGCAGAAGATCAATAAGTATCAACAATTGTAGATCTTAGTGCTTTTAGATCACTGTACCCAAGGGCGCCGGTGAAGGTTATAGGTTTACCGGTTTTGTTTTCTTTTAAAAACCCAAGCTTAACTAAGCCGGCGAGGTCTTTTCGAGCTGTATTGTTTGATACACCATAAGCCTCCTCCAAATATTTTGTTGTAAAAGCCTTCTTACACTTGTCTCCCATTGTCTGCAGGACTGCTCTTTGGCGATCATTTAAGTTATTGGAAATCCTAGTATTAAAGAGCCACATGTTGAAATTATTTCTTTCATTAATGGTAGATTGAATATAATCAACAAAGTCGGAAGCTACTTTCTCTATCACCTGACATTGATAATCAATAAAATATGTCAAATCGTATTTGTCAGATTCAGTATAGAGATAAGATTTTCCGTATTTAATGGGATCCTTTTTAAATAGCTTGGATATAGATATGTATTTGAAGGACTTATAGCCATACTTAAACATGTGCCAATAGAACAAAGCCCTGGCTACCCTCCCGTTTCCATCATTGAAAGGGTGCTCATATCCTATTGAAAAATGCAAAATAATTGCCTTTACTAGAGGATGAATATAATCCTTGGTATTCAATGAGCTGTGGTCAATATTTCCCCAGTCACAAAGTATGGACAGCCGGGCATCAATTTTGTCGCAGCTTGGCGGTTGATGAAGCACATCTCCCTTATTGTCTGACACATAAACACTATTATCCGTCCGAAAAGTTCCTGGAGTGTATTTTTCATCATCGATTCCTTCTGTTCCAATACTGTGTAATTCTTTTATCAGGCTTAGAGATAAATTCTTGTCTCGATTTGTCCAAGCGAACTGCATCATTTTAAAGTTACCGAAGATCATTTTTTCATCAGGGTTTCTCGGTTCCCTTTTAGACTGAAGCATTTCTTTTGCGACTCGTCTAGTTGTGGAGGCTCCTTCTAACTGGCTAGAAGCAATAGACTCTTCTTCTACCAAATCTTCAATAAAATATTCATGAGCTGCAAGTGCACCTAACATTGCATTAAAAGCAGGTCCCGAGCACCAGTTATCTACAAAAGAGCACCTGCGGCTAATAGATGGAATTATGTTAACGGTTGGTATTTCATCTTTTGTAGAAAAAGGGATACCTGAGAGCATCTGCGAGCCGGGCATTCTTGCACTTTTGACAGCCGACCATACTAATGTATGGTCTTTATTGCCTATTCTGTGCCGGAGTTCGTCCCAGTGAAGATACCTACCTTTATCATCTATCACTTTAAATAAAGGCATAAAATCATCCAGAAACCCTTGTTTCTGAACTATTGAGAACCAATTGTTATTAACTTCGGGCGGGTGTACGATCATGTTACTATCCTCATATAACGCACTTATATGTACAAATTGCGTTTAGTGAGTTGTATATTACTGAGTTTCATAACTAAATCAACACTAAGAAGGTAGCTTTTACAGAATCCATTCATCATCTCTTATTTAACTCGCCTCTTAAATCAATGGAATCAGAGTGGAATGGCACTATTGTTAATAGATAATTGTATAAAATACAATGGATTGTCATTAGTTTTCAGTTTAAAAAAAGTGGATAGGTATTGTTTTTTACTCTAAAGAAAAAACCTAACCCTATTTTTTATGTTTATAATTAAAACCACTAAATTGTCGACAATATTGCTATAATAAGTAATTATTGTTTCGAAATAACAATAATTACTATGTTATTGTCAACAATGAATAAAAAAGGAATGATTATGTTTGAGCAAACTATCATGCTAATTACAGCCACTGCATTGTTGCTAGGTTCACCTGGGCCAGCTCCCTTAGCGCTAGCGGCAACAAGTGCAACATTTGGGGTGCAACGTAGCATACCTTTTCTCTTTGGGATTCTTAGTGGACTAATAGTAGTCATAGTTGCTGCAAGCACAGGGTTTGCAGTGATACTTTCCACAGTTCCGCAACTAAAGTTAGCGTTGCAGGTTATTGGGGCTATCTACATCGGATATATCGCTTGGAAAATTGCTTCTGCACCAGTAAAGACTGCTGAAGATGCTATAAAGTGTCCAAGCTTAATAGACGGCTTCATGCTGAATTTATTAAACCCCAAAGCATATGCCGCTTTCTTTGCTTTGTTTTCGCAGTTTCTTCTGCCATTTGAAAGTACTATAGCCAGTTATACTGTTACCGGGGGAACAGCTTTTATTGTGGCAATAGTGGTAGATAGTGCATGGGTTTTACTCGGTGGGGGTTTGAAGACAATCTTTGAAAAACCTAGAGCAGCGAGGGTTCTCCGTGTTTCCTTCGCCCTATCAATGCTTTGTGCTGTCGGCCTTGCTTTTAAGTTCGCTTAGAGGAATGTTGCATAACAAAATTAGTGGGTGATGTCTCGCTCTATCTATCACTTGAATCCGTGACTTTAAAGTCAAACATAAGGGGCAGGCTATTTATATCACTGAAATATATGAATAAATACATATTGTATCGCTAGTGATTTTAATTATAGAAGCTAAAAATATCGTTTCCCTAAGGTTCTAGCTACGGAGCTACAATCCCCCTTGTATTGCCGCCGGAGCTATTTGCTAACGAGCGAAGATAAGACAAGGAAAAAATCGGCTAGATAGCGGAGTCAGTATGCAAAGGTCTCTTAATATCGGTAATTTTCTATCGACTCCCGCACTTTGATCAGAGCAGCGCTGAGTGTATCTATAGACACAGATCCCAATGCAATCCGAATAGCGTGTGGCACAATGTCAGAGGTGGCAAAAGGTTCAGCATTAGAAACTGTAATGTTTTCTCGTAATAGTGCCATCACAATTCGATCCGCACGTACTTCTTCTGGCAGTGGTAACCAGAGGAAATAGGCGTTTGGATGGCCTATATAAGCCAAATTTTTAAACACTTTTCTTGCAATGCTCTGTCTTTTTTTAGCATCTTGGCGCTTCTCATTTTCAAGTTTGATCACTGTTTTGTCTTCAATCCAATTACACGCTAGTGCCGTCATTAAGCTTGGAGTGTTCCAAGTAGTAGCCCTGATAGTTCGATCAATTTTTGTCACCCATTTCTCGGGGGCTGCTATGTAGCCTACCCGCAATCCTGTTGCGATACTCTTAGAAACACCAGAGATATAAACACAATTATCAGCAGATAAACTAATTAGCGGTGGCGGTGGGTTTTCTGCCAGAAACGCATAGGCTGCATCTTCAATGATCAGTAATTTATGTTGTTTTGCTATAGCTACAATTCGCTGGCGCTGCTGCAGATTAAGCACCCAGCCCAAAGGATTGTGCATAGTAGGCATGGTGTATATGGCACGTACTTGGCGTTGTTGGCAAACGCTGGCCAGCGCCTCTAGGTCGGGGCCATGGGAGTTAACTGGTATGGCGATAAGTTCTAGGCGGTGCACTTGTGCTAATACTTTAAACCCTGGATATGTTAAAGCGTCTGTCACTACCACATCTCCAGGCTTTAGCAAGCTCATAACAGTGCAAGCTAAACCGTGCTGAGCGCCACTAACAATTAAAACTTGTTGGGCGCTGACATGCACGCCACTGGCCTGTAGATGTTTGGCTACGATTGCGCGCTCGTGTTTTCGACCAGCATGCGGCTGATAGTGTAAAAGTGTTGCTAGGTCTCCAGACAGGGAGAGCTTTCGCAAGCTATCACGCAATAATTGAGTTTGGTTTGGCAGGGAGGGAGAGTTAAAATTAAGATCAATAAGCCCTTTTGTTGCAGCGGGTTGATCTATGCCATTGCCTAGAGGAAGTGCAGTCTCACGAACAAAGGTGCCGCGACCAACCTCGGAGCTCACTAATCCACTGTTTTGCAATTCAGCATACACTCTCGAGGCGGTAACTAACGCGATTTTGTGCTGCGCAGCTAAGCTTCGATGAGTTGGCAGTTTGCAGCCTGGCGGTAGTTCGCCATTACTAATCTTAATAGTGATTTCATCAACAATGCGCTTGTACTTAGGACTGGGCATAGCAAATTGTATCCATGACAATAATTTTATTGTTTAGATTTTAAAAGATATGCTGAGGTTTAACAATAGATGAAAATATTATAGGAGACCTCTGTATGCATATCGCTATTTTAACTTTCGATGGTTTTAACGAACTTGATTCACTGATTGCATTAGGTATTTTAAATCGGATTAAAAAACCTGGCTGGCGAGTGTCAATTGCATCACCAACCCCCAAAGTAGAATCGATGAATGGTTTAATCATTGAGCGGCATATTCCAATAAGTGAGGTGTCTTTTGCCGACGCTGTGATTGTCGGAAGTGGTATCAAAACTCGTCAGATAAGAGCGGATCCTGAGTTGATGAAACAGCTGCAACTCGACCCCTCTCGCCAGTTATTAGCTGCACAGTGTTCAGGGGCTTTGATTCTAGCAAAACTGGGACTGTTAGATACAATTCCTGCATGCACTGATCTAACCACTAAACCTTGGGTCGAAGAGGCGGGGGGGTAACAGTGCTCAATCAGCCTTTCTTCGCCAGCGGTAACATTGCAACAGCGGGTGGCTGCATGGCCTCGCAATATTTAGCGGCGTGGTTAATTGCTAAAGCTGAGGGGCCGGAGGCGGCAAAAAAATGCTATCGATTATGTCGCACCGGTAGGGGAGAAGGAAAAATACGTGGCTATGACCGTTGAGAATATAGCCAAGTATTTGTGACCGCTGAGATAGAGGATGGTTGAAGCTAGAAAGTTTGAAGTTCAAAGCTACAAGTTACAAGCTACAAGCTTAAAACTTTCCCCTTATTTTTTCGGTAGATATACTATTTCGGTTTGCGATAATTTATCTTGCAAGGTCAGCTTTTCGTCGTTGGCCAGCATCCATAGATAGCCCAATCCTAGTATGGCTGCGGCCAATATAGCGCTAAAAAAGCGGATCAGCGCCTGCGTCCAGCTTATTGAGAGGCCCTCTTTTGATTGCACTCTAATACGCCACGCTATCATGCCGATGGTCTGTCCGGATCTGGTCCAAAAAAAACCAAAGAATAGAAAAATGCTGATAAATAACGCAGATTGAAAGCCGGGGCCTTTTGCCTGCTCGGCACCGGTGATAAACATCCAGGCGGCGGTTACGGCGAAGCTTAAGGCGATGATAATTAAAAAATCGTAACCGATCGCGCCCAAGCGGCGCATCAGAGTAGCGGGGGCTACATTTGTTTGATCGTATGATCTAGGCATAAGTTGTTGTTTATTAATCCGGTTAAAGCCGGTCATTTCCCGATGGAAACGCCGCCGATTGTCGATGCTGTGCGGTTGTTGATTGGCACAAAAAGCTAGCACATAAAATGAGACCTCTGCATAACTTACCCAGAGGGTATGATAACTGCGCTCGGTAATACGGGGTTAAAAACTGGCTCAATAGGCTTATTTACACCAGCAATACCCATGAAAGAAGGGCGCGCTGTACCCAAAGTGAGGGGCACACTGACTCCGCTATCTCGCCGTTTTTTGCCTGGTATTATCTTCGCTCGCAATGTTTAGCAGAGGTCTCTAGCTAACTCCCAGCATAATAATTAATTGCTGGGAGCGCAGCGTCGGTTTATTGAAAAGGTGTTACGTAATTTTTCTTGTATTGATCGGCCAGTTTTTTGGCGACCACCATTTGCTGTTCATCGAGTTTCATTAACAATCGATTTTCGATAGATGCGGCAGTCTTGTCTCCGAGGGCGGCAGCATTGTTCATCCAGGCAAAAGCGATAATGTCTTGATGGTTGCTGTGGTCTTTTCCATGGTCAGTGGCGTAGAGAGTGCCCAGGTAGAACATGGATTTGTGGTAGCCTTTATTAGCGGCAATTCGGTACCAGTTTTCCGCGACTGCGAAGTCTTGTTTAACCCCAGTTCCAAAATTGTAGCTACGACCTAAATTGTGCTGTGCAGAAACATAGCCTTGATCTGCCGCTAGCTGGTATTGATCGAATGCCGCCTTGAGATCGCGCTTGATACCAAATCCGAATTCGAGCATTTCTCCCAGGCGGTTTTGCGCGGTCGCATTGCCGGCCTTAGCTTTTTTCTTGGTTATATCTAACTCTTTTAAATACTGGATATCGGCCAGTGCTTTCAAGCTGTTGACGCTGTCGATATGACCTGAAAACGCCCCTTTTTTATAAAAGGATTTAGCTCTGTCTATATCCGAGGGAACTCCCCAGCCATTTTGATACATCTTACCCATCAAGTTGGTGGCAGCCGCCTTGCCGCCACGAACAGCGGGGCTGAGTTCTTTGAGCGCTGTTTTATAATCTTGCTGATCTATAGCTGTCTGTGCTCTGGATAAATAATCAGCAGAGACGGAGGTGATAGTAAGGCAGCTAATAAGACCAACTAAGGGAATGAATGATTGCTTGCTCATATGCTTTGAGTCCTTTGTCATCATAAGGTAAATAATATTGTTTATAATTTTTTAGGCATTACCCTCCTGCAAAATAGAGATTGAAGAGGGGCCATTTTAGCAAAAGTAGGCTGGCTAATGCTGGCTCTTAATGCCGACTTAAATGTTAACTTAAATAGGAGCGGTGTTAGCCTCTCTCCTCAGTGTGAGTTATTGTTATAAAATTTGCTCTATTCTACCCGAGCATTTTCTTTGAATAAATCTGAATCTTTAAACAATAGAACAAATATTAGATTGATGTCGCTTTATCGCTACTCTTACTGTGGAAGATTAGACTAAATGTAAAATTTAAGGTAAAAGATGTACCTAATTACCTGTTCAATTGTGTACAATTTCAAATCAGTCTTTCGATTTCACACTTTGTCGCTATACAACTAGCAGTGAATTTGTTTAACTGCCATTAAAGTTTTAACAGTAATACTTGAATCACTAGCTTCTAGCAATGCTTAGCATAAGCTCTTGACCTTACAGCGCTTTGAAAAATTCTACTGCACCTAAAGGTACAGTTAAAATATTTCAATTATGCTATAAAAACAATAACTTAAGTTTGGAAGTAGTGGGTTCAAATAATGGTCACGCAGCATTGTTGTTGCAATCTATAAAAACAAACAAAAAGTATATCATGGAGAAATCAATGAAACGTCAACTTATAATGTTAACAGCAGCTGTTAGTATTGCCTCCTCAGCTATGGCAGCTGAACTTAAACCCGCCGTTGTATTTGATATGGGTGGAAAGTTCGATAAGTCTTTCAACCAAGGTGTATATGAAGGTGTAGAGCAGTTTAGGAATGAGACTGGTATTAAGTATCGCGAGTTTGAAGTGACTAACCCGTCGCAGCGCGAGCAGGCTATTCGCAAGATGGCACAGCGTAAATCTAATCCGGTACTGGCGATTGGTTTTGCGCAAGCGACCGCTTTAGAAAAAGTTGCCAAAGATTTTCCAGAGACTAAATTCAGCATCATTGATGCGGTGGTTGATTTACCCAATGTTCAATCGATTGTTTTTAAAGAGCACGAAGGTTCTTTCTTAGTCGGCCTATTGGCGGCAATGAAGTCTGAATCTAAGGCGGTTAGTTTTATTGGCGGTATGGATATACCTCTAATTCGTCGTTTTAACTGCGGCTTTGCACAAGGTGCTAAATACGCGGTTAAAGACATAAAAGTGATCTCTAATATGACAGGTTCAACACCTTCTGCTTGGAACGATCCGGTAAAAGGTGGCGAGTTGGCACGCAGTCAGTTTGATCGTGGTTCAGATGTGGTATTTGCCGCCGCTGGTGGCACGGGAATCGGCGTTTATCAAGCAGCTAAAGATGCTGGTAAATTTGCAATCGGCGTTGATTCAAATCAAAACCACATCCATCCGGGTACTATGCTGACCTCGATGATCAAGCGAGTTAATGTCGCTGCTTATAACACCTTTAAAGGTGTCCAAGATGATACTTGGAAAGCTGGATTTAACGTACTTGGTTTAGCTGAAGGTGGTGTTGCTTGGGCTTATGATGAGCACAACAAAGCGTTGATTACCGCTGAGATGAAAGCGGCTGTCGATCAAGCGAAAGCTGATATTATCGCCGGTAAAATTGTAGTCCATGACTACATGTCTGACAGTAAGTGTCCTTCACTATAATATACAAGTTTTGTGCCAATATCTGCTGATGTTGGCACAGCTTGACTACCCCTTTTTGTGTTGGAGTTTGAGCGGAATAAGATTCAAAGGCTAGCCACGGGGTTATTTCTCAAAAATTGTGAAAATTGAATGATAAGTAACGATAGCTCTGAGCAGAAGGCGATGCAGCCTCCTGCAATTGATTTACGAAAGATAAATAAAAGTTTCGGTCCAGTTCAGGCTAATAAAAATGTTAATTTGAAAGTTGCCAAAGGTAGCATTCATGGCATTATTGGTGAGAACGGCGCTGGAAAATCCACTCTAATGAGTATTCTTTACGGCTTCTACGAGGCTGACAGTGGTGAAATACTCGTCAACGGTAAACTCTCTTCTATTCGCTCGTCTAAAGATGCCATCTATGCCGGAATAGGTATGGTGCATCAGCACTTTATGCTCATCGAAAACTTTAGCGTGCTTGAAAATGTGATGCTCGGCGCCGAGTTGAGTAGCTCCCTGAAAGAAAGCAAAATTAGCGCCCGAGAAGAATTGCAGCGCTTGTCCAATGAGTTTGGCTTGGCGGTGGATCCGGATGCTATCACCGGTGATTTAGCGGTGGGCCTGCAGCAGCGAGTCGAAATCCTCAAAGCTTTGTATCGTGGCGCTGAAATACTAATTTTGGATGAGCCGACCGGCGTGTTGACACCACAGGAAGTACGGCAGTTATTTGAGATTCTCAACGCCTTGCGCAAGCGCGGTGTCAGTGTGATGTTGATCACCCATAAATTACAAGAAATTCTGGCGATTACCGATGAAGTAACAGTGATGCGCGGCGGCACAATGGTGGCTACCCGTGAAACGGCTACTACGACCAAGGAAGAGTTGGCTGAACTAATGGTCGGTCGCAAGGTGTTATTAGAAGTAGATAAAACGCCTGCCAAACCCGGTAAAGTTTTGTTAGAGGCCAAGAATCTAACCATTAAAGATAGCAGTGGTGTTACCCGCTTAGATAATGTCAGTTTAAAAGTGCACGCTGGGGAAATACTCGGTATTGCAGGTGTCTCAGGTAACGGTCAAACTGAGCTGTTAGACGTGCTCAGTGGTATTGTTGCTGTGCAGCAGGGCAGTGTTGTACTCGGCGGCTGTGCTATTGATAAAGATAATGTGCTAAATGCCAAAGACTTTAGGCACTTGAGCTTAGGGCACGTAGCCGAAGATCGACACAAACAAGGCATGGTCACTGATTTTAGTGCCCGCGAAACTGCGATTATGGGCTTTCAAGATGAGCCGGAGTTTAATGGCCGGATTTTTATGAACAACAAGGCCGTTACCGAACACTGCGTCAAATTGATGGCAGAGTTTGATGTCAGACCCGGCAATCCACATTTGAAGTCGGCCAATTTCTCTGGAGGCAATCAGCAAAAGCTCTGTATCGCCAGGGAAATGGAGAGAAAACCTAAAGTGCTATTGGTCGGGCAACCTACCCGCGGTGTCGATATCGGCGCGATTGAATTTATTCATCAACAAGTGGTTAGTTTGCGAGATGCCGGCAGTGCAGTGCTGGTGGTCTCGGTTGAATTAGAAGAAGTTATGTCACTGTGCGATCGCATTATTGTGATGTTTGAAGGGCGTATCGTCGGTGAAATGGCCGCTGCGGATGCCGACGCGCAAAAGCTTGGACTACTAATGGGTAATGCAGGATCTGAATCAGATACCTCTGCACAAGAGATAACAGCGTCATGAGTAATAAAACACTACCAGCGTGGATTGATATTGGTGTCATACCACTGATTAATGTGTGTATGGCGTTTGCCGTTTCAGGTTTGGTGATCTTGTTAATTGGTGAAAATCCGATTGAGGCGGTACAGTACATTTTAATGGGCGCATTTGGCTATGATGAAGGTATAGGTTATACCTTGTATTACACGACCAACTTTATTTTTACCGGCCTGGCGGTCTCGATCGCTTTTCACGCAGGTCTATTTAATATTGGTGGCGAGGGCCAAGCCTATATTGGCGGCTTAGGTGTCGGCTTAATGTGTTTGAGTTTAGACAGCTTCATGCCCTGGTGGGCGCTCTTTCCCTTTGCGATAGCAGCAGGAGCCGCATTTGGCGCCGCCTGGGCGTTTATACCGGCCTACTTACAAGCTTACCGAGGCAGTCATGTCGTTATAACCACGATTATGTTCAACTTTATTGCATCGGCATTGATGGTTTACCTACTGGTCAACGTCTTAATTGAACCGGGCAGTATGGCTCCTCAGACGCGTAGTATTGCCGATGCTGCAACGATTCCCTCGATCAAAGAGCTGTTTGCGGGGCTGGGAATAGATATTTCAAATAGCCCGCTCAATATCTCAATTTTTTTGGCGCTAGCTTGCTGTGTGTTGATGTGGCTACTGCTTTGGCACACTCGCTTAGGTTACGCCATTCGCATGATTGGCTTTAATCAAAATGCGGCAATTTACTCGGGAATTAATACCAAGCGGGTGATTGTGATCACTATGTGTATTTCCGGGGCGATGGCGGCCATGGTTGGGATCAATGAAGTGATGGGCGCCCAGGAGCGGGTACTATTAGACTTTGTTGCCGGTGCCGGATTTACCGGTATAGCGGTTTCGCTGATGGGCAGAAACCATCCGATAGGGATAGTGATTGCCAGTTTGTTATTTGGTGCGTTATATCAAGGTGGGGCCGAGCTGTCATTTGAAGTGGCTAATATTACCAGTGATTTAGTAGTGGTTATTCAAGGTTTAGTTATCTTGTTCTGCGGTGCGTTATCGCTAATGATTAAGCCCGGTTTGGAAAAGCTATTTATAAAATTGACCGCTGCAAAGGAGAGTGCTGATGTCTGAATTTTTGACGATAATGCTATCTACTTTTGACGCCACTATTAGAGTGTCTACTCCGTTAATTCTCTGTGCAATGGCCGGCTTGTTTTCCGAGCGATCCGGGATTGTCGATATTGGTCTAGAGGGAAAGATGCTGGCCGGTGCCTTTGCCGCAGCGGCAGTTGCATCTGTTACCGGCTCAGCTTGGCTGGGCTTGCTGGGGGCAATTGGGGTGGCGATCAGTATGTCGCTGCTGCACGGTTTTGCCTGTATTACCCATAAAGGCAACCAGGTAGTCAGTGGTTTAGCGATCAACATACTAGCCTCTGGCTTGACCGTGACTCTAGGCATAGCCTGGTTCCATCAAGGTGGACAAACGCCACTGTTAAGTGGTGATGCGCGATTTTTATCGATAGATTTACCCGGCGCATTAGCGGTGGAAAACGTGCCGGTACTAGGGGCGATCTACTCGCAGCTAATCAGTGGACACAACGCTTTAGTGTATCTGGCATTTATTACAGTGCCCGTCACTTGGTGGGTTGTTTATCAAACCCGTTTCGGGCTGCGCCTGAGAGCGGTCGGTGAGAATCCACAGGCAGTTGATACTGCAGGTATATCGGTGTTTTGGCTAAGGTACCGTGCGGTTATCTGTGCCGGACTTTTGTGTGGCATCGCCGGCGCATACTTATCCACAGCGCAAAATGCCTCCTTCATTCGCGAAATGTCCGCAGGTAAAGGCTATATTGCGTTAGCGGCGTTGATCTTTGGCAAATGGCGACCGAAAACGGCGCTGTTAGCCTGTCTGCTATTTGGCTTTTTGGAAGCGCTAACGGTGCGTTTAGAAGGTGTGCCACTGCCGCTGATTGGTGAAGTGCCAGCGCAGTTAATGCAGGCGCTCCCCTACATACTGACGGTTATTCTACTAGCGGGCTTTATCGGCAAAGCGACCGCGCCAAAAGCGATCGGGATTCCCTATTCTAAAGAGCGCTAACCTGCTTTTTCGATAGCAAAGTAAACAGTAATAATTATTGAGGTTCAAGCGTTGAAAATTTTTAATTATGGATCAATTAATATTGACCATATCTATCAAGTTCCGCACTTAGTGCAGCCTGGTGAAACGCTTTCAAGTACTCATTATAAGCAGGTGCTCGGTGGTAAGGGCGCCAATCAATCTATCGCGCTGGCGCGAGCTGGCGCCTCGGTAATGCATATTGGTCGGTGTAATAAGGCCGATAGCTGGGCGGTGAGATTATTAGAGGATGCCGGAGTTAACTGTCAGTTAGTGGAGTTGGTTGAGCAGCCAAGTGGTCACGCGATTATCCAAGTTGATCAGCAGGCAGAGAATTCTATCGTGCTGTTTGGCGGCGCCAATCAAAGTTTTACTGAGGACGATATTGCCCAATCCTTAGCAGCTGCGGTTAAAGGTGATTGGCTGTTGCTGCAAAATGAATGTAGTCACATTGATCGTGCAATTGAATACGCACAACACAAGCAGTTAAAAATAGTGCTCAACCCATCGCCGATGCTGGCTGATTTAGCCAGCTTTCCGCTCGATAAAGTCTCGCTGCTCGTGGTTAATGAAGTAGAGCTATCGCAAATATTAAATACTGCGGATTTAAGCTGCGCACAGATGGTGGCACAAGTGCGTGAGCGTTTTCCTAAAATGGATGTCGTGATTACCTTAGGGGCAAAAGGGGCGATGTGGGTCAACAGTCAAGAGCACATACAAGTAGATGCCTATAAAGTTGAAGTTGTCGATACTACCGCGGCGGGTGATACCTTTTTGGGTTTCCTGATGGCGGCGATTAGCCGTAAAGAATCAAAGCAAGCCGCTTTAATAGCCGGCTGTAAAGCCTCCTCATTAGCGGTGCAAACTCTAGGTGCCTCCTCGAGTATACCAACAGCTGAGCAAGTTGCTGCTCTATAAAAAATAAGTGTGAATAATCATGAATAAAATAATTTTAGATACAGATCCGGGTATTGATGATGCAATGGCGATTTTTACCGCCATGGCACACCCTGAAATAGAATTGCTTGGCTTAACGACGACATTTGGCAATGTATCAGTCGATCAGGCGACTACAAATGCGTTATCTCTAGTGGAAATGGCTGGGGTAGATGTTCCTGTTGCCCGCGGTGTCGCAACCCCTTGGGTGAAAGATCTGAGCCCATTTCCGGATTTTGTGCACGGTGTTAATGGTTTTGGAAATGTCAGCTTAGCGCCGCCAAAAGGTACGGCAATCGCGATCAGTGCCGCGCAGTTTATCGTCGATCAAGTAAATGCCAATCCAGGTGAAGTTACTCTAGTGGCTATTGGCCCACTGGGGAATCTTGCCACGGCGTTGCAGATAGATCCAAGTATCGCGCAAAAGGTTAAAGAAGTGGTATTGATGGGGGGCGTGATTGCCGCCGATGGCAATGTCTCCCCTGTGGCAGAAGCGAATATTTTATCCGATCCCGATGCTGCAGATAAAGTAATGGCTGCCACATGGTCTGTGGTTATTGTCGGTTTGGACGTCACTCATCAAGTTATTTTGAATAATGCACTGTTCGCCAGGATTGCCCGTGAAAATCCTAAGGTCGGTCAGTTTATGGCGCAAGCGGCTGAGTTTTATATAAAATTCTATAGCAGCATCAGAGATATAGATGGTTGCTACGCCCATGACGTCTCGGCAGTGGCCTACGTGGTGGATCCGAGCATCTTTGGCGTGATTGAAGGCGAAGTATGTGTCGCCACTGAAGGAGTGGCGATTGGGCAGACTATTATGAGTCGATTTGGCATCCCCTACCCGCTGACTTTTTGGGAAAATAGACCCAAGCAAAAAGCTTGTATGGAAGTTGACAGCGCCAGGCTAGTGGATTTATTTGCGACCTCGATGACCAGTGATTTTTGGCGCTAGTCAGTTTTGTATAATCTTTATAAATAGCTGCTGGTGATACAGCCGCGAGCGGCGAACTATTCCCTATTGGTGAATGTAGCTTAAAAAGGTAAATGAAATGGCTAAATTAGCAGCGATTGATTACAACGATAAACACGCCAGTGAGCTGTTTGTAGCCTCTCTACGTGAAACAGGATTTGGGGTGCTGAAAAATCACCCCATCAATAGAGAGTTGGTCGAGTCTATTTATCAAAACTGGCAAGTTTTTTTTGATGGCGATAGTAAAGATCAATACCTGTACCACAAAGGGCCGCAAGATGGATTTTTCCCGGCAAAATTCGCCGAGTCCGCCAAGGGGCAAAGTGTTCAAGATATTAAGGAGTATTTTCACTACTATCCTTGGGGGCAGTGTCCAGCAGAATTAAAGGCGCAATTAAGCCAGTATTACCAAGAGGCGACGACGCTGGCGACTCAGCTGCTCAATTGGGTCGAACAACACAGCCCGACAGAAGTTTCAGCGAGGTATCACCAACCTCTAGGTAGCATGATTGAAAACAGTGAGCAATCACTATTACGGGTGCTTCACTACCCGCCAATATTGGGAGATGAAGAGCCGAGCGCGATTCGAGCGGCTGCGCATGAAGATATTAATTTATTGACTGTGCTACCCGCAGCTAGCGAGCCGGGTTTACAGGTATTAGCTAAAAATGGTGACTGGCTGGACGTGCCCTGTGAATTTGGCAATCTAATTATTAATATCGGTGACATGTTACAGGAGGCATCCGGACAGTACTTTCCCTCGACAACTCATCGGGTGGTCAATCCTGATGGCGCAGACATGAAAAAGTCGCGGATATCACTACCTTTATTTTTGCACCCAAATCCAGAAGTGGTGCTGTCGGATAAATACACGGCAGGCAGCTACTTAAATGAGCGTTTAAAAGAGTTGGGAGTTATCTAAGAGAATTTCTGAACAGGCCACACAGATAGAGAAATTTAACAAAGGCCGCAGCAGTGGTCTTTTTTATGGCTGTCAGCTAACAGTATAGTAGAGAGTAAGGACTAGAGTTCTTACCAAGAAAAAAGAGAAGAGTTGGCTGATCGACAATTATATACCCAAGTATTGTTATTATTATTACTTGATAAATCTTAAAAGTACATAGGTCTGATCAGCGCTTTATTAGTCTAAGTTATTATTTTTATTAAGACCTATAGGCTATATTTTTTTATTCTACATTACCTGTTGTTATTTTTATTACTGGAATATGTAGTTGGTTACTTTTTATTTTTATTACCTATAACAATGCAGTTACTGTGCCATAAATATAACCTGTTGATATTAAAGAATAAAAATTAATACTAATAGTATTTCTTAAGAATTTTTCTGAAAGTGTTACTAATCCATACTTAAGTGTTACTTATAGTGTCACCCAATGCAGTAAAAAAGTAACACAATGTCACCGGTAACAGTTTTTATTATGAGCAATGCTAAATTACTTTTGGCTGTGCAGTTTTTTCATCTCGAGGGCGATATCCTCCAGTGAAATACCAGCAATTAGTTGATTGCCACCTTTTAAACAAATTGCAATTTCTGTCACAGGTGGCGCAGGTAAATTTGTCACCTCAGATAGCTGCACTAAATCACTAGGTACAGCATGTGCTGCCATCACAGAAACAGCGCAATTTCGTCTAACTAACTCAATTAATAAACCACAATTGCTGGCATCACAGATTAAATCATAGCTAATCCCGGCTTTTTCTAAGCCATCAATGACAGAGCTATGAAACTTACAGCTCGGCTCTAACAAAGCGAGAGGCAGTGGACGATGTTGTAAAAGCTGGGGATCATTAGATAGCCATACACCTTGCTCTTGTCGCAACAAAACACCTTCCGTACTATTTTCAAGACGCGTGATAATGGTTATATCGAGCTCACTACTATCCAAATGTTGGCGCAATATATTGGAGTTAGCACAGATGGAAGAGATGTGCACACCGGGAATATGCCGCCGCATAACCTGAATAAGATCAACTAATAAGGTGTGAGAAAAATCATCTGGGCAACCGATCCGAATATTTTTTACCGGTGAACGATTGATGATGTTTTGCATCGCTTCATCATGCAATTTAAGCAGTTTTCTAGCGTAGGGGGCTAAAGCCTTGCCGTCTAAACTCAATTTTAGTGAACGGGAGCTCCTGTCGAATAGTCGCCTATCTAATTGCTCTTCTAAGCGTTTTATCTGCATGCTGATCGCCGATTGGCTTCTATAGATCTGGCTGGCAGCGCGTGTGAAGCTGCCATTGTCAACGACAGTTACGAAGGTTCTTAATAATTCAATATCCATAATAGCTTCTTTAATAAAATTAGGCTTTATGCTGAATCCGTGACAGCTGGTCACAGCACAGATCTAGCAATTTTTCAGAGATTGGCTAGAATATTTTAACGGTACTGTAAAACCATTATCTTAGGTTCTATGCTCACTCTGAAACTGCTGATTCAGCGGCTAAAAATAGTTACTTTGCAGTGTTGGAAAAACTTCAATTATCTGTTTAAGTTGCATTGTTTATTAACCGTTGCTGTTTTGTTATAGCAGCGGAATCAATCACGATATCAGGTTGGCTGGGGATTGGTTAGGTTTTCAGCATCAATTATTTTGATAATAACTATAAAAAATATTCACTGTTAGTTCCTCTACAAAAAATTTATGCTTGGCTCACTCAGTATCACTAAGGAACAATTATGCAGCTTATTATCGGTAATAAAAATTATTCTTCTTGGTCTTTAAGGCCCTGGTTGTTAATGCAGCACTTCGACTTGGATTTTGCTGAGCAACAGCTTTGGTTGTATCAGCAAGATACCAATGAGCAATTAGCAGTTCACTGCCCAAATTCTAAAGTACCAGTATTGATTGATAATGACTTAAGGGTTTGGGATTCGCTGTCAATATGTGAATACATCAACGAGCGCTATCTAGCCAATAAAGCACTACCTACAGCGATAAATAAACGGGCTGAGATGCGGTCTATCTGTGCGGAAATGCACTCGGGTTTTTCAGCGCTACGCGATGAGATGCCGATGAATTGTCGCCGTGAAAAATCTGCGATTAGACTGTCGGCAGCGGCGGAAAAAGATATCGCAAGAATTATCCAGATCTTTAGCACTGTACTAGAGAAAAAGCCAACAGCAGAGCACTTCTTATTCGGTGAATTTTCCATAGCAGACGCTTTTTTCATGCCCGTTGTGGTCAGGTTCAGTATTTATGCTATTCAACTGCCAAAGATAGTGCAGCAGTATCATAACAAAATGTTGCAACTGCCTGCCTATCAACAATGGCTGCGAGCAGCGGAGCAGGAATTACCGACTATAGATACAGCGCAGCGGTAATTAAAATGATTGGGTTTGCAGTATCGTTAAATTGGAATCTGCGCTTTTTATGACCCAATTCTTCGTGCGGCTCGATTGTGTATAACTTGTTCCGAGTTGGATTAAGGCCATAAAATCCTCAATCTGAATAATGTCAGCTATAGGCTCAATGCTGCAATTTCTAATCAACATTTAGTTTAAAGAAATTTTTTTGAACTCAAATGTCAGTTTTAGGTTAAAGTAACCGTCAATTCATAATTTTCGGTTATCTATCATGTATCTTGAGATCAAAGATTTAGCTCCTGTTGAATGTTATCAGGCGCTGGTAGCAGCGGTTATTCCCAGACCCATAGCGTGGGTCAGTACTATCAGTAAACAAGGTGTAGATAACTTAGCGCCATATTCATTTTTTACCGTGGTCAGCTGCCAGCCTATGGTGTTGTGTGTCACCGAGATATTCCCTCGGGATATGCAGCACAAGCATACCTTAACTAACCTGCAGCAAACAGGCGAGTGCGTGGTCAATATCGTCGATAGTGCGGCCGCTGAATTAATGAATGCCACTAGTGCCAGTTATGCTGTCGATCAAGATGAATTTATCGCATTGGGTATAGAAAAGGTGGCCAGTAAACGGGTTAAAGCTGCAGGCGTCGCTATCTCTCCAGTGCGTTTCGAATGTCAACTGCGCGAGATTATCTGCATCTCGGATCAGCCGATGGGCGGTTCGATGATGCTGCTAAATGTTGTCGCTCTCCATGCTGAAGATCGCTGTGTTACAGGGGATAAAATAGATACGTTGAAAGTGGGAGCAATCGGGAAGATGGGTGGTAACTTTTATAGTAGTACTGATACATCGTTTCAATTAGTGCGCCCCTAATTTTTAATATACCCTGGCTGTTCTTTAAACCATCAATCCATGGCTTAAAGGTGGCTAAATTAGTGGGCCGGCGAATGGAAGAAGCTTTTTTTAGCCAAGCTTAAACCAAAATTAAGCCAAACTTAAGTCAAATTCCAGCCAAAGGTTGAATGGCACTTTTACGAGTGCTGTTACACTGGCCCTGTATCTAAATCTTTAATTATTTACAGGGAAGTGTCCGCTCTGTTCAAGTTCAAGTTCAGGTTAATAGCAACCCTCCATCAATATGCAGCAGTTGGCCGGTGATGTAGCGACTTTGGCTGCTGAGCAGGAACTGAGCGAGAGATGCAACTTCTTCGGGTAAACCGAGTCGCCCCGCAGGTATGCGAGCGTTTATTTTTGCTATTGCATCAGGGCTTATAGGGGTGTGTTTACCGCCATCTTTTTTTATGTAGCCCGGTACTATTGCATTGCAGCGAATTCCCGATGCCGCATATTGAGCAGCATATGACTTAACAAGTGCTTCAAGACCCGCTTTAGCAGAGGCTGATGCTGGGGTGATGCTGTTTCCTACCTTCATTTTATGGGCTAAAAACGAGCTGACAGCCACAAAACTACCTTTACTGGTTTGCAATTGCCTATTGAATTGCTGAAGTAACATAAATGTAGATTGCTGCATCAATAGTACGGACTTCATAAAGTCCTCAACGGATAAATCATCAAAATTTTGCCAATCAGGATACCCAGCAGCTGCGATGACCCCATCAATAGAGCTAAATTTATCTAAGCTAAAATTTATTAGCTTTTGAGTTTGGCTCTGTTCAATCAGATCTATTTTTTGTGTGTAAACTAGCGCGCCTTTTGCTTTGCAGATGTCAGCTAATCTCTCTAAATCATCAAGGTTGGATCGGGTCTGCAAGATGAGACTACAGTTAGGTCCGGCAATCTTTTTGGCCACCGCTGCGCCAATCCCGCTGGCAGCTCCTGTAATGATAAAATTTCCTGTTAATGCCATAATAGATAAACTCATAGTGAATAATGGTGCGTAGAATAGCATGGAAAATGACAGTAAAGGTGCCGGGGTTAAATTCCCTCCACCACTAATTTATATAATCGCAGTGCTGCTCGGCTCTATCTTGCAAAGGTACGTGCCGCTCACCATTTATCCTAATCAAACACTGTGGCTAGCTGCTGGTTTTGCTTTTTTGATCGCAATAATACTTGCTGTATCGGCATTGTTAGGGCTGCGCAAAGCAAAAACTAGTATCGAGCCGTGGCGACCTACGAGCAACATTGTCGATAGTGGAGTTTTTGCCTATAGCCGAAATCCGATATATCTGTCATTTATTTGTTTTGGTTTTGGAATGGCGTTTAGTTTGAATAGCTATTGGATCATGCTGCTGATGATTCCCGCCACTTGGCTGATAAAAACGTTGGTTATTGCCAGAGAAGAGCAGTATCTAAGCATAAAGTTTGCTGAAGAGTATCATCAGTATTGCCGTAAAGTACGCCGCTGGATCTAAATCCACTAGGTTACAACAATCTTAGCCTGTAAAACTGGCGATTGGATTTAAATTTATTACTAGATGCTTGGTAACTAAGCTAAAAGAATTTATAATTGGGATCATTATTTTACCACTGGACTATTTTTGATGAATCGCAAGAAAAAGCTCAATCAGATTTTTAATAAACGACTTAAAAAAGCTAAAGCTAAACGAAGTCCAAATCAGAAAGATAAATACATTGCCAAAGCCGATCGGGAAACCGTTAGCGAGTCTGACACTGATTTAAATCTGCAACAGTAACGCTTAGTTTGCGGGTTTCTGCATAGTCTCTTTGGCTGCTAGGCTGAGTATAAAAAACCGAACTGTTCAGAACTTCTTTAACAACTGCCCAGTACCGGACTAAATCCAGTGCTAAATTTAGCGTAAACCTGACTCAGTCCTGAATCAGTGACTTCACTGCACCACATAGCGCAAGCTCTTGATTCTACAGCGGTTAGAAATATGCATGTTAAACGCTGATACACAACTCAGTACGTCTGATGAACTTATTAGGGAGCCTCTGTATCAATATTTATTTTAAATGGATTTTACTGGTTGGTTTGAATTCTATTACCGGCTTTGTTCTAGGTTTTGAGTCTGGAGATTATGTAGGCCTATCGGGTATGATCTTAGGAGTGTTTACCTGGTATCTGCTCTATCTGAATCTTGACTTATATTTGCAAAAAACCGGTCGTGAAAAATTAAGTCATAGGCTGTTGCTATGTGCCGTTCTGAGAATTCCCGTGCAATTAATGGTAGTACCGGATATGTATTCAGGGATTGCAGCCATTATGACGGTCAAATATTTAGGATTGACAGGCTCGTCAAATAGCTTCATCGCCGCGTATTTTAGCACTCTATTTACAGGCTTATATTTAAGTGTTATCTGCTCAATTATTTTCGCTATTATCACTGTGGTAGACAAAGTTAGGGCAGTAAAATAAATAATCAACAAATTAGGCTAGATGTCGCGCAACCAACATCTAATAAGATTGTTGGATGAGGGCCTCTTTTTCCTATCAAAAAACCTATAAATTTTAAATACTCATAAAAGCTACGGGTTAGGCGTAGCTCTCCTCGTCTGTCTGCAAATCCAGCATAGCCAAATCCTTTGTAGATTAGGGTTCATCGCAAATCAAGCGCATTACAGCTTTTCATATCCGGCAATAAGGTTAAAAATTAACCATGACATATAAATCTACTAGTTGCTATGATACAGCTGTCGAAGTTAGACCAGCCCGGTGAATGACTACTTTTAAGGATGTTAGATAATGCGCATTGAAAGTGCAGTAAGTTTAAGGCAGTTATACGGTCAAGCAAGTGGCAGATCGTTGCAAAAACAATTGTCTTGCCTAGAAAAGCATAGTATTGAATTCATCTCCCTGTCGCCATTTATGGTGCTTTCTACTTATAGTAAGGAGGGGGCGGTCGACAGTTCTCCGCGCGGTGGAGAACCGGGCTTTGCACGACTAATAAATCCGACAAAAATAGCCATTGCGGATGCGAGAGGTAACAACAGGCTTGATTCATTGATCAATATTGTTGAAACCGCGAAGGTCGGCTGTTTATTTATGATTCCAGGTGTAGATGAGACCTTAAGAGTCAATGGCGCGGCGTATATCAGTGTCAGTGAAGAAGATTTGCAGTATAGCTGTGGTGATAAAAATCCACCTAAGTCAGTGATCATCATTGAAATTGAAGAAGTATTTTTACATTGTGCTAAGTCGATGATGCGCTCTAAGCTTTGGTGCCCTGAGTCAATTCAACACAGAAGTGTGCTCCCCTCTATGGGGCAGATGATTAGAGATCAAGTCGGCGACACAGGTCCCGTCGAAACACAGCAAGAAATGGTCAGTAGATATAAAAATCAACTATGAATTACAAGGGCTGTCTATGAAATATTATTACGCGCCAGGTACTATTGCTCTCGCTCCACATATTGCTTTAGAGATGAGCGGTGTTAGCTATCAGGCAATCGCTATTGATTTAAAAGCAGGGCAGCAACGCAGTGCTGAATATTTAGCGGTTAACCCGTTGGGCAGGGTGCCAGCTTTACTGACGGATCAAGGAATTATTACAGAGGCCCCAGCTATTTTGAATTATCTGGATAACTTGCAAAACAACCGACACTCTCCACTCGTTCATCCAAACCCAATGTCAGCATACTTTCGCGCCCTCATCGATTCTTTTAATAGTTTTTTAAGTTCCACAGTGCATGTGGCTCACGCCCATTTATGGCGTGCTGAAAGGTGGGCTAGTGGCCAGCTAGCGAAAGATGAAATGGCACGAAAAGTGCCCCAGAATATGATCGATTACTTTAATATTATCGAAAACGATTTATTGATCGGCCCCTGGGTACATGGCGAGCAAATGACTAGTTCCGATTTGTGCTTATTTGTGATTACCAGATGGCTGCCTGCTGATGGGGTGGATCCTCGACAGTTTAGTCATATCTATAGCCATTATCAGCGGATGTTGGAGATAATAGAGGTGAAAAACTTAGTGACCGGTTTATATAAATAGCCAGCATGAGCTAGCTATACGTGAAACTAGTACTGAGCAGAATTTCTTAACAATAGCTGTTGATCGTGGCACAGCTTACTTAATCCGGCGCTTAATAGCGGATCAATCGCTGATCTTAAGCAGGGTATGGAAGTCACTGATGCCAGCCAACCTCTACACCTTTTAGACACTCTGGATAATATTAAATCACCCTGGGAGGAGAGCGAATGAAGAATTTGATAGCTATGCGCGCTGAAATAGATAAACTTGATGAGCAGCTAGTGGCATTGTTAGCAGAGCGTTTTCAATTGACCGAACGGGTCGGTTTATACAAAGCTGAAAAAGCACTACAGGCTAAAGATTTAGCGCGCGAAGCCAGTCAGTTTAAACGTTTTGCTAGCTTAGCTAAGCAACATGATTTGAGTGAAACAATGGTTAATCGTGTCTTTGAAACGATTATTGAAGAAGTTATACTCAGGCATAACCACTTAATAAATTAAATATTTCATATCACTTAAGCTACTGGAATCTCTGAATAAGTGCCGATTTCACCCACCCCATGGGGCGAGTGTGACTTATTCAGAGGCTCTCGTAGTAAAGTTAAATTTATTCAAGGCCTCTGCAAAAGAGCTAATCAAGCACTTTGAATGTTAAGCAGCTAAACTATCTAAACCAGATTTTAGTGATAATGCCTCAGCAAGGTATTCTGCAGGAGCTGTTTTAATGCCCGCTAAATCGGCAATTTCGGTTGGATATCGCTGTAGGATTTCTTCGAAGGTATCAGCGCCTTTAGATTCTTGATTAATCCAGCAAGCCAAAGATAAAACGGCACTTAGCTGCGGAGTTTCATCGAGCTCCTCGGGATTGTTTTGGTATTTAACCGCTGTTTCTAGTGAATTTGGAAATTTCCAAGATTCCAGTAGAGCATGTCCAGCATCTGCGGTGGTAAATCCCAACCTTTCTATTTCAGCTTCGCTGCGAGTGGTGGTAGAAGTCTCTACCAGAGATTTGATCGCCATAGCACGATTAGGCTGGGTCATATGTAGCAAGAGTTGTCCTATATTGTGGATAATACCCGCGGTAAAGGCCAAGTCAGCATCGACATTGTCATCGGTCATTGTTGCTAGCCATTTGGCTAATTCTGCCACTTGGAATGAATCAGACCAAAACAATGGTAAATCTATACCTTCTACATTTGATGCGCAATTAGCAAAACCGGACGCAATCACCAAGGTTTTAAGCTTTCCCATACCCAGCATTATAACTGCTTCGTCTATAGACGCTACTTTTCTACTTAAGCCAAAATAAGCAGAGTTTACTAGTCTTAAAATTTTTAATGATATTATTTGATCTTGTGCTACTTTTTGCGAAATTTCGGCGTAATCGGCATTCGGGTTATTTAACGCTTGGATTATTTCACGTACAACTTCCGGAATGTTTGGAAGTTTATCTGTTTGTTTTAATAAGTCTTTGATTTCCATTATAATTTCCTTTGTTAGTAAATATAGTCACTATATTAATACCTGAACCAAGCAATGGTGTGGCTGCAAAGTTGGATATAGAAGTTGCTGAATTTATCCTATACTAAGATTTAACGATCATAGCTTCAAGTTTTTATAAGCAGAGACCTCTGCATAACTTACCCAGAGGGTATGATAACTGCGCTCCGTATATCGCCGGTTTTTGCCTTGTCTTACCTTCGCTCGCAACGTTATGCAGAGGTCTTAAGCAGTTACTGATTTAAAATAATTAAAAGTCAATGGGTAGAGCTTAGTGCAAAATAATGACAATTGCGTGCAGTGCATGTCGTCAATAATAGTCTATCTTGAAAAACAGGATTAAATTAGCCATTGGCGAAGAGAGTGACGGCTCTATGTTTGGCGGGTGTTTTCCAGCTAGCTGTGGGTTTTACGTTGAGGTTTAAATATAAGTACTACGTTGGATAATGCGACGTTAGAATTCTTGCACCCAACTAAAGCGCTGTTGCCTTTGCTGTGAGGTTGTTCTAAGGTCCCAACGAACGAGGCTCTTAGTTATCCGCACTAGGGGGCGCACAGAGAAATTATTACTCTGCGTTAACGGTTTTCGACAGGTCTGTAGTGGTCAGAGCTTTTAGAGAGGGTGTTGATAACTATCAAAATTACCATGCTGTTTTTAAACTGAATCAGTGAGTTCACCGCTTCGTAGAGCGCAATCTATTGATGCTACAGCGGTTGGGAAGATAGCCGCTGTAGCTGCTGATTTTATGCAGGGATTCCTTGGTCTAGCGAATGAGGACGCATATGAACTCGCTGCTAAGTTTATTCAATCCCGCTGTAGAAGCAATATTTCAGACCCGGTATCCACTGATTCAGGTGTAAGCCTAGTTGCTTTATAAATTTAGTACAAACTCTTCAATTTTGCTTCTGATCACATCATATTGGCTGTCTTCATCGGGTAGGCAGAAAAACTTGTAATAGCATCTTTCGATCAGAGTTGTCTTGTTATTACTGTGTACGTCATCTTTATGGGCGTAAGGGTAAGCCATTTGCAAATGAATAACACGAGTATGAATAGGGAGATGAAACTCATGGTTTTCTAAGTCAAATCGAACTTTCTTCTCTTTGATCGTATAAAAAGAAACTTCTGCAACTTGTTCTAGATTGATTAAAAAATTGGAAGTGACAGGTACTAAGTGACGCTTTTCAAGTCCATTATGCTCCATGTAAACACCTGAATTTTTCTTTACTTTGATAAACATAATATTGGCCTATAAGAGTTAATTGTGCTCATTGTTTGAAATAGTGAACTAAGGTGAAGCGTGGGCAAAATAAGCTACTAACACAAACTGTCTAAATATCAATAGGGATGAGTAGTGCATCCTCACTTCGAGGCTGAACCTGCTTTAATGCCGCACCGCTGAATATAGTCATTCGTAATCTCAAGCGGATAGTTATTAGCATAACAAAAAAAATTATTATGATAAAAGAAATCATTTGATAAAGATCAAAAAATATCTATGAGCATAAAATTGTTAGCGAATATTATTTGTATTGCATTACTTAAATCAGAATTGGCGATATGAAAACCGTAACATATTGGTTTTACAGAACAATTGAAAGATCTTAGCTGCGCACTCAGGCTTTGTCTGAGAGTCTTTAATGCTGAATGGTGCAGTGCAGTTGTTTTACGACGTCTTTAATAAGGGCGATTACTGGTAGAAATGTGGCTTTTGAGTCTATTATGATGGCATATTCGCGAGCGTAGTCGTTATGCTGAGGCTTTAGACGGTTGATTACAGCAAATTTAAGTCTAAAATTTGATTAGCCAATAAAAAAATATAGTATTGGAGGAGATATCGCCAAAAAATAGGTGAACATCTATTGAAGCTTCTTTACAATATGTTGGTTGAATTTTATGAACTAATACCTTAAGCCATGGTTTCAAGGTGAATGCAGGTGTAAGGTATTGATTTTGTGATTGAATTGAAAAAATGATTCAGTGAACAGTTTTTCAAATTGGTTTATAATCAAAAGCTTGCGCTATGTAGTACAGAGAAGTCACTGATTCAGTTTGAAGCAAGTTCGCTATCAATTAGCTCATTAACATTGTTACTTCATCGAGGAATAAAATGGCAGATTTAAAAGGCTTAGTTAAGAGTATGGCGGGTGTGCAGTCTGAACTCTCAGGAGGGCAGGGGCATAGTTATGATGCAGCTATTATTATTCAGAATAATGGTGTTGAATCCTATATGTCGGTTGAAAGAGCGGTGCTTTGGAGTTTAGGTAGTTATAAGAACATGTGCTGGGAAGTCATTGATCAAGAAACGCATCAGCATAACGGCCGAAAAATCGATGTGTTGACCATTGAAAAAAGGAAAATGGATGATCAAGGGATAGTTTCAACAGGGACTCAGCAAGTATTTTTTGACATAACAGAGTTCCATGCAGAAGGTTCTCTATCAGTGTAATTGTTGGCAGTGGTGTTTATAACATGGCGGTAGAGCTTTTTGCTGGGTGTTAGGTCGTCAGTTATTTTAAGCACTAAAGGTTAATCACAGCCATTTTTTTAACTGCATTATCATGACTTGATTCGAGCTTTAACCAACTGTGGGTATATTGCTAATATTAACCGAACAGGTTCGATCGCCGTCGGTTAGTCTATTTTCGTACAGGTTTCTAGGATGATAGATCTATTTACTACTCTGCTAAGTCGCAGTAAATTAAACTGTTTTAATTAGCGCAGATTCTAACTTTGAACATTAATCAAGCATTTTTATCTAAGGGATAAATTTTGAAAATATTACAGTACACTTCCATTCTAGCATTAAGCATTGGTTTATCGGGTTGTATAAAAGAAGAAAACTACGGACAAATGCTAGCCGCTGGTCTAACATTGTTGCAAGCTACCACTTTGAGTGAAAATGAAGTTAAAAAAACCGCACATTTAAGCGCTGTGCAAATGGATAAAAATAGTAAAATTGCTCCCGTCTCGAGCCGTTATTCAAAAAGGCTAGCTCGGATTACTCGTGGCTTAACTACTGTCGATGGTTTGAAACTGAATTTTAAGGTTTACTTGGATAAAAACATTAATGCTTTCGCTATGCCAGACGGCACAGTAAGGGTTTATTCAGGATTGTTAGATGCCATGCCTGATAATCAAGTTTTGGCGGTGGTTGGGCATGAAATAGGGCATGTGAAGTTAAAGCATTCATTTAATCAAATGAAAAAAGAAATGCTCACTAGTGCGGCTTTTCAAGCAGCGGGATCTGCATCGGGGGCGGTTGGTGAACTCTCTTCTTCGCAGCTAGGTGCGTTTGCCCACAAGGCTGTTAATGCTAAGTTCTCTCAGTCAGATGAGCTGGAAGCAGATAAATATGCACTGGATTTTCTTCGTACTAGAGGTAAGTCTCCTAGTTCGATGCTGGATGTTATCTACACTTTCCAAAAGAAATTTGGTAGCAAAGGCAGTTTTCTAAGTTCGCATCCTAGTAATAAACAGCGCATAGATGCCATTAAAGGGGCAATATAACTGATTTTTGCATTCCATATGCAAAGACCTCATATCAGTTATAGCCATTGAAAAATAAGTATTTACGAGGGGACTATGTTTACCGCATGTGTCCCTTTTGGCCCTGGCTCAGTTTCAAAATTTACTGTTTGTCCAGCTTTTAAACTTTTGTAGCCTTCAGTTTTTATCGCAGAATAATGAGCGAATAGATCTTCTTCTTGATCATCGTCCGCTAAAATAAAGCCATAACCTTTAGTGTTGTTGAACCATTTTACTGTCCCTGACGGCATGTTTTTCTCCACATAATCCATTGCGAATTGCTTTACTATTACCTGGCTCAGCGACTTCAGTGCACCACATAGCGCATGCTCTTTATTCTACAGCAGTTTGAAAAACACCCACTAAATTGATAAGTGCAGTTAATGTTTTTCAATTTCACTGTAAAATCAAAATCTTACATTCTGTGTTTGCTTTGAAGCCACGGATTCAGGTTTTATCCGATTAAGATTGGCTAACTAAATCAATCTCCTCATTAATCTACCTCTTTTAGCAAAAGAAATAAATACCAGCTGTTTTTTTATACTATCTTAAAATCTATGCGCTAATTGTGTATTTTTAACAAATACAATTAAAGCTCACTGATGTATCATATTAGCCAATTAAAGATTATAGATAGAGATTGGAAATGTCTAATTTTAACATGAATATAAAAAATCAGAACTCCGAGGAAGATCAATCAAGTCATCATGATTTAGTGGTGCAAGAAGCTAAGCCAAAATTGAAGAAGCCCGCTCTGTATAGGGTGGTCTTGCTCAATGATGACTATACTCCAATGGAGTTCGTTATTGATGTTCTAATGATGTTTTTCTCCATGACACAAGAGAAATCAACCCAAGTTATGCTGGCGGTCCACACTAAAGGTAAGGGGGACTGTGGTACTTTCACTAGAGATGTCGCCGATACCAAAGCTTCTCAAGTGAATCAATTTGCAAGAGATAATAAGCACCCTTTGTTGTGCGAAGTAGAAGTTGTGTGAAGTAAAAATTGTGTAATGTAAGAAGTCAAATGATGTCGTTTAAGGTCATTAGTTGTTTGAGGAAAGAAAATTATGCTAAACCATGAATTAGAAGAAACATTGAGTAAAGCATTTCGGGACGCAAGGGATTTGCGTCATGAATTTATGACGGTTGAGCATTTGTTATTAGGTTTGTTGGATAATGCAGATGCGCATAAAGTGTTGGTAGCTTGCGGTGCTGACATGGCTAAAATGCGTGATAGTCTTGAAGCATTCATTAGTGAAACTACGCCATTGTTATCCGATAAAGTAACAGGTGTTGAAACTGTTCCTACATTAGGCTTTCAGCGCGTGCTGCAAAGAGCCGTTTTTCATGTTCAGTCCTCAGGTAAAAATCAAGTATCAGGCGCTAATGTTATCGTTGCGATCTTCTCGGAACAGGAGAGCCAAGCGGTTTATTTAATGCATCAGTTTGGCGTTGAACGTATTGATGTGGTCAATTTTATTTCGCACGGGGTCTCCGATCTTGAACAAAACCCTGCAGGGGAGGCTAACAGCGAGGGCGAGGCAAATGCTAGCTCAGAAAAGTCTGCTCTCAGTCTGTATGCGGTTAATTTAAACGTCGAGGCTAAACAGGGGCGCATTGATCCATTAATTGGTCGCTCTTCAGAGATCGAGCGGGTCGTACAAATTCTCTCGCGTCGCAGAAAAAACAACCCGCTATTAGTCGGTGAAGCAGGCGTTGGTAAAACAGCTATTGCCGAGGGGCTAGCTAAGCTGATAGTGGAAAATAATGTCCCAGATGTGATTAAAGATCACACCTTGTACTCTCTTGATTTAGGTGCGCTGCTTGCAGGTACTAAGTATCGAGGTGATTTTGAAAAGCGCTTGAAAGCCCTGCTGACAGAAATCAAGCAACAAAAAAAGACGATCTTATTTATTGATGAAATTCACACTATTATTGGTGCTGGTTCCGCATCTGGTGGCTCGATGGACGCCTCAAATCTGTTGAAACCAATGCTTAGTTCTGGTGGTTTAAGTTGCGTTGGTTCCACCACGTTTCAGGAGTTTCGTGGTATTTTTGAAAAAGATCGAGCACTGGCAAGACGTTTCCAAAAGGTCGATGTGGCCGAGCCCAATGTAGACGATACTTATGCGATTCTGCGTGGTTTGCGCAGCAAGTTTGAAGAACACCATGGACTTAAATACACAGATGAAGCGCTCAGAGCTGCATCTGAAATGGCTGATCGCTATATCAATGATAAGCACATGCCAGATAAGGCGATTGATGTGATCGATGAAGCGGGTGCCTACCAGAGATTATTGAAAGAGGGCGAGCGAGTTGCAGTGATTGGCGTCGCTGAAATTGAAGCGGTAGTGGCGAAAATTGCGCGCATCCCAGAGAAGACCGTGTCGGTGTCGGATAAAGATCAGCTTAAAAAGTTAGATGCTAATTTAAAAATGGTGGTTTTAGGTCAGGAGGAGGCGATAGCCTCTTTGAGTTCGGCGATTAGATTGTCTCGAGCAGGCTTAAACGATCCACGTAAACCCGTGGCTAATTTCTTGTTTGCCGGGCCAACAGGTGTCGGTAAAACTGAAGTGACTAGCCAATTGGCGCGAATTTTGGGCATTGAGTTAGTGCGTTTTGATATGTCAGAGTACATGGAAAGGCACACCGTTTCACGCTTAATAGGTGCTCCACCAGGTTATGTCGGCTTCGATCAAGGAGGGTTATTAACCGAGGCAGTCAATAAAACCCCACATTGCGTATTGCTGTTAGATGAAATTGAAAAAGCGCATCCCGAAGTCTTCAATATCCTATTACAAGTAATGGATAACGGTACCCTCACTGACAATAATGGCCGTAAAGCCGATTTTAGGAATGTTATTTTAGTGATGACTACTAATGCTGGCGCGGAAGATATTAGTCGGCGCTCGATGGGCTTTACTCACCAAGATCATAGTAGTGATGGACTGGAGGCGATTAAAAAACTCTTTACTCCAGAGTTTAGAAATAGACTAGACGCTACCATTCAATTTAAGTCATTGAGTAAAGAAGTAATTGCCGGCGTAGTCGATAAATTTTTAACTGAGCTACAAGCCCAATTAGATGATAAGAATGTGGTCATGCATATCGATGACGATGCAAGAGCATGGTTTGCCGAGCATGGCTACGATGAGCATATGGGAGCTAGACCGATGAAAAGGTTAATTCAAGATGCTTTGAAAAAGCCACTCGCAGAAATGATTCTCTTTGGAGATCTTGCAGATAAAGGGGGGGAAGTTGAAGTCTGCCTCGATGCAGATGGGAAAATTTGTGTTAACAGCTTAGTGGAAGCCTAAAGCTTTGATTGCTAACTAGAGTGCTGTGCATTTTTGGTCACCGATTGAAGTGTGGTAATGCTTCAATGGGTGGCAGATGAGCAGTGCAAAGGCTAACGCTAAAGTTAACTTGTTAATTTTAGTGAAATATTCCCTAAAAGTATTTTACAGGTGAATAGCCGCAGAAGTGTTTTTGCTTTTGTGTTATTTTTACGCTTTTATAGAAGGGACCTCTGCATAACGTTGCGAGCGCAGTTATCATACCCTCTGGGTAAGTTATGCAGAGATCTCAAAAGGTGATTAGGTGCTGCCTAGATCACATGGTTTAATGTCTGGAGAATTTTTCTTCAGGTGTTTTTGATGATGATTTATTACTGCTTGCGCTGTTAAAAATTCTTTTAGCGGTTGGGTTGTAAATTTATAATAAGTGGTTATGAGCGAACAAAAGGACAAAGAGTTGCAGGTTGATTCAATACCGAGACCGATGGAATTTACGGACCTGATTGCCCGTATTTTAAAAGATAGCATTTTGTTTGTGCTCATTTTTAGTTGTGTTTTTAGCTTGATGGCAATGGTCGGTTACAACGAAAAAGATCCAGGTTGGTCGCACGTAGGTTATCAGCCTTTGGTCAGCAATTGGACCGGGCTTGTCGGGGCGTTATGGGCTGATATCACACTATCTTTTATTGGCCTGTTAGCTTGGATAACGCCATTAATGCTGCTCTATCCTTGTATTAGATTGTACTTTAGAAAAAATGTCACTCTACTCGATAGTCTCCCTTTCGTGATGCTGCGTACGGTCGGTGCTATATTATTCATATTTACTACCTGCGCACTGCTTTCACTACATATCTCGAACAGCTACTTAAATTACCCTTTTACTGCGGGGGGAATTATCGGTCAAGCTTTTGCCGAGTGGATGGTTTCTTGGTTCAGCATTCAAGGGGGCTCTGTGCTGTTGTGGTTTAGCGCCATGATCGGGCTAACCTGCTTTATGGAATTGTCTTGGCGTGAACTGATTATTAAGCTAGGCTCCGCGCTGCTCAGCTGCTTTCTTTATATTAAAGAATTACTGTCCAGCGAGAAGCTTGCAGACCAAGACCTTGAGACTGAAGAGCATCCTAAGGAGCTTCACTCTAGCAGTGCAGAACAACCGCTTTTTCGCTCTATTGCTACCCATGTACAAAAAACGACTGTGGATGAGGCGAGGATTGGTATCTCCGCAATCGATGTCGCGGAAGATCGCGTATCCAATGCCGGCAAGGTGGGCATTGTTAGCCAAGTTATGAGTAGATTTACAAATCCTACTGCTGAGCGTCAAATAACTGCAAAGGCGGGTGTTAGTCAGCGTAATCAAGAAACCGCAGAAAAGCCGAGTGCAGAGTCTTCGCCTGCCGCCATTAATGCAAGCGAAAGCAGCGCCTCAAACAGTCAAATTAAAGAAAGCAGTTTACCTGTCATTACCGAGCCGTTAACTGCAAAAGTTGAGACTGCTGTAGCAGCTAGGGAGCCTGTAAAATCGGCCCCCTCAGTAGCGGTTGCACCTAGCCCGCAGGTTGTTGAAAATACTACAGCGTCATCATCAACTGTAAGTGAGCAGATCAGCACTGTGGATGAAGGCCGGCGATCTTTAAAAATAGTACCTCTATCTGAGGCTCACCAATCAACCTTAGATCAAGACTCAAACTTCGGCCAGCAGCAGCCGCAAGTCGCTATTATTCCGAAAGTTAAGGTGCCTAGTGTGGGGCTGTTAGATCCCGCCGAGTTACAGACTGAAATTGGCTACACAGAAGAACAGCTAGAAGATATGTCACGGTTGTTAGAGGTAAAGCTTAAAGACTTTGGAGTGCTAGTCGAAGTCGTTGAGGTTAATCCAGGTCCAGTTATTACCCGTTTTGAAATCCAGCCGGCGCCGGGCGTGAAGTCGAGCAAGATTGTCAATCTAGCTAAAGATTTGGCGCGCTCGCTAGCGGTATTGAGCGTGCGGGTGGTTGAAGTTATTCCCGGAAAATCAGTGATGGGTATTGAAATTCCGAATATTAATCGAAAAATGGTACGTCTTTCAGAAGTATTGACGCATGCTATCTATCAGGATGCCCCCTCTCTCTTGACCTTGGCGCTGGGCAATGACATAGCGGGTAATCCGGTGGTGGCAAACCTGGCAAAAATGCCGCATTTGCTGGTGGCGGGCACCACCGGTTCCGGTAAATCTGTCGGGGTCAATGCGATGATCTTAAGTTTGCTTTTTAAAGCGGGACCCGAAGATGTACGTCTGATGTTAGTCGATCCAAAAATGTTAGAACTGTCAATCTATGAAGGCATTCCGCATCTGTTAACTCCGGTTATTACCGATATGAAAGAAGCGGCTGGGGGGTTGCGCTGGTGTGTTGCAGAAATGGAGCGGCGCTATAAACTGATGTCAAAAATGGGAGTGCGTAATCTCGATGGCTTTAATGATAAAGTCAAAAAAGGATTCGAGAGTGGCAGCCCGCTATTAGACCCCATTTGGGACCCTCAAGAACATGGTGAGAGCTTGGGAACTCCGGCGCCGCAATTAGAGACGTTGCCTTATATTGTGGTGGTGATTGATGAGTTTGCCGACATGATGATGATTGTCGGTAAAAAAGTTGAAGAGTTAATTGCCCGGATCGCGCAAAAGGCGCGCGCCGCAGGCATCCATTTAATACTGGCCACTCAAAGACCTTCAGTGGATGTTATTACCGGGTTAATAAAGGCTAACGTACCTACTCGTATCGCCTTTCAAGTGTCTTCAAAAATTGATTCACGTACTATTTTGGATCAGGGAGGGGCTGAAAATTTATTGGGCAATGGTGATATGCTTTATTTGCCCGCGGGTACCAGTGTGCCAAGTCGAGTGCATGGTGCTTTTGTCAGCGATGATGAAGTGCACAGAACAGTGGAGGCGTGGAAGAGACAAGGTAAACCTGAATTTATCGATATCAACACAGCCGAGGAGGGAGCGGCGGGAGCCAGCGGAAGTTTATTTGAAGATGATGAGCAAGACCTGCTCTATGATGAAGCGGTAGCTTTTATCACCACCACCCGCAAAGCATCGATATCTAGTGTGCAGCGCAAATTTAAAATTGGTTATAACCGGGCGGCAAGAATTGTGGAATCAATGGAAGCCGCTGGTGTCATAACTTCAGCAGGAACAAATGGACAAAGAGAAGTAATAGCACCTCCGCCGCCGCCAAGGGATTTTTAACAGATGATGAATAAATTTAAACGATTAAAAATGGCGGTTGCCGCCAGTGTTTTGCTACTGGCGTCAACCGCGAGTTTTGCCGCTAGTCCAGTGCAGCAATTAGAAAAGCTAATGCAGGGGTTTTCTAATTATAGTGCAGAGTTTGAGCAGTACACTGAAGATGAAAAAGGCCGCAAAGGGGAAGTTTCAAAAGGGCAAATGAATGTACAAAGACCGAATAAATTTCGCTGGGAAACCAAGACTCCTTTTCCGCAGTTGATTGTTAGCGATGGCAAATATATCTGGATCTATGATGAAGATCTAGAGCAGGCGACGCGTAAAAAAGTAAACCCAAGTGAAACCAATGGCGCTGCGCTGATTCTCAATGGTGATTTAGAAGCGCTAAGTAAAAGGTTTAATATTAAGCAGTTGATTGATAGAAAGCGGGAAAAATTGTTCGAGTTACTACCTAAAAAAGAAGGTAATTTCGAAAAAATTCAATTATTCTTCGCCGATAAAGTGATTCAAGAGTTGATGTTAGTCGATATTTTTGGTCAAAAAACCACCATTATTTTGACTAAGGCAAAGTTGAATTTAAAATTTGCTGCCGATATGTTCAGTTTTACCCCTCCAAAAAATACCGACATTATGATCGATGGTGCTGATAGCTAATTAATGAGTGATTTATTTTCTGAGATTGAGCCTAGTTACCAGCCCTTAGCGGCTAAAATGCGGCCGGCAAGTTTAGCCAGCTATATTGGTCAGAGCCATCTATTGGGCCCCGCGAAGCCGCTGCGTCAGGCGATAGAGCACGGCGCATTACATTCAATGATACTTTGGGGGCCGCCAGGGGTGGGTAAAACCACATTGGCGAGATTGCTTGCGCAGACTGCCGATGCGCATTTTATGAGCATTTCTGCGGTGCTCTCGGGCGTCAAAGAAATACGCGCGGCCATCGAAGAAGCAAAACATGTCGCGATGAGCAGTGCCAAAAAGGTGATCCTTTTTGTCGATGAAGTACACCGTTTTAATAAATCTCAACAAGATGCCTTTTTGCCGCATATTGAAGATGGCACTTTTATCTTTGTCGGCGCTACCACCGAAAATCCCTCTTTCGAGCTAAATAATGCGCTGCTCTCCAGAGCGCGGGTTTATCTATTAAAAAACCTCAATGACGATGAGATATCTCAAGTGCTGAAGCAGGCGCTGGCAGATCAGAAAAATGGTCTGGCTAAGTTACAGTTGTCTTTTGAGGGGCAAGCTTTTGAAAATTTAATAGCCGCTAGTGGTGGTGATGCCAGACGCGCTTTAAACTTACTGGAAATCGCCGCTGATTTATCGGTAGCAGGCGATGTGGGAAGGGTTATCGGCGAGCAACAGCTGCAAGAAGTGTTGCAGCACAGTGTTAAACGTTTTGATAAACAAGGTGATATATTTTACGACATGATATCGGCTTTTCATAAGTCGGTCCGTGGCTCTTCACCTGATGGGGCCTTATATTGGTGCTGTCGAATTTTAGAAGGTGGTGCGGATCCTCTGTACATTGCGCGTCGCTTAGTGGCGATAGCCTCAGAAGATATTGGCAATGCCGATCCAAGGGCCATGCAGATAGTGTTAGCTGCCTGGGATGCGTTTGAAAGAGTCGGCCCAGCTGAGGGCGAGCGGGCGATTGCACAAGCGGCAGTGTATTGCGCCTGTGCGCCTAAAAGTAATAAATTATACTTGGCGTACAACCAGTGCCGGGCGGATATTAGAGCAGACGCTGAATTTGAAGTGCCACATCATTTACGCAACGCCCCCACCGATTTAATGAAAGACCTTGGCTATGGCGAAAATTACCGCTACGCCCATGATGAGCCTAATGCCTTTGCCGCCGGTGAAGTATATCTGCCTGCAGAAATAGCTGAACGACGCTATTACCAACCGAGTAATCGCGGACTGGAGATTAAAATCTCGGATAAATTACGTCATCTAGATGAATTAAATCAACAAAGTGATAAACGTCGTTATTAATCGACCCTGCAACTATTTTCATAAATAGAGCTGTAAATTTAATTCGCAACCGCTGTCGAGCGCTTTTATCTATCGAAACTTGTTCACTTAATCAGTGACTCCACAGCAACGCATAGTGCAAGATCTTGATTTTACAACGATTTAAAAAATAGCCACTGAAGCTACGGGTTTTATGCACGGATGCATTTATTTAGCGAATGCAGGACGCATATGAGCTTGCAGCTAAGATTATTCAATTCCACTGTAAAACCAATATCTTACACTCTGTATTCACTTTGAAGTCACGGATTCGGGTTGTTGTTAACGGTCTGATTAAAAAACATGCTAATCTCATGGCAAATAAATTACAGTAGGCATCGTCTTGTTCAAAATGAATCTAGTATTAGGTGTGATGTTTGGTGCTTCCCTAGGTGCCCTGCTGCGCTGGTGGCTCGGTGTAAAATTCAATACTATGTACGAAAGTTTGTTTTTAGGCACGCTGCTGGCCAATGTGCTTGCCTGCTTTGTGATGGGGCTGTTTTTAGGTTATGAAGAAAATGGCGTCTTTATTAATAATGCTTTAAAGATCGCTATATTTACTGGCTTCTTAGGTTCTCTATCAACTTTCTCTACTTTTATCGGAGAAACTCACAGTCATTTAATGCTTCGGGACTGGTTGAAGCTCGCTCTGGGGTTGAATTTACAAATCGGTTTAGGTCTGATAACTTTTCATTATGCGAGGTATCTTGGGAGCTCTTTGCACTAACCTGAATCTGTGACTTTAAAGCGGGGAATAGCCAATAATAACTGCACCGGTAGCTGCAAGATTTTTCTAGTCGCTATAGAGTCAACAGTTGCTGTGATGTGCAGCAGTGCAGTCACTGATCTCAGTATATAGTGAAAACTACTTTTTTAAATTATAGGTAAAGGCGATGACTTCGGCAATAGCACGGTACAGCGCCTCTGGAATCTCATCGCCAATTTCCAATCGAATCAAAATTTCCAACAGTTCTGGGTTTTCGTGGATATGAACTTCATTTTGCTGTGCGAGTTCAATTATTTTCTCCGCGATTAAGCCTTTGCCTTTCGCGACAATGGTAGGCACGCCACCTGCTTGGACATCATATTTTAAGGCAACAGCTAAGTTGGGCTTGTCAGTTGTGTCACTCATGTTCTTATATCAATTATCCGTTTGTTAATACTGTTGTTAGCGGCCGCTGTCTGTGATCCCTGGGTGCAGTGTAGCGTTTGGATTTCAAATCCCTGTTGATTTAACTGTGCTCTGAATCCAGTCATGCGCTTTTCTAATTCTTGTACCGTGCTTAACTTCGAACATAAAAAAGTAGTGGATATTGAATTGTCCTCTGGATTGAGAGCTACTTCGGCATCTACCTCACCGCGTTCTTCTAAGTCAAAGTGGAGCTTAACGCTCCAAATCGAGGTGAAATCACCCTCGTCAGTTAAGTGTTTGCGCTGCTTTATTTCCATTTTAACATTGTCGAGTTTTTCATTGTTTTGCACAGGTATGTCGATCTGGAAAGTTCGCTCATTACTAATATCGGTTTTAGTGTGCTGCTGTTGCACATGGGTGAGCTGGTTGGTGGTTATTCTTGCCAGCATACGCTCGGTGGTGCTCTGTAGCATCTCTTTTTGTTCAGTGGGAAGCTGCTCTGCCAAGTGATTGAGTTTTGCTAAAAAGCCTTTCATATCTCCCTGATGAGAATTTGGTTGGCTAACGACCTTTCCCTCTGTGAAGAGGCCGCCTTGTTGAATATTGCGTTTAATCGTATCGCTGCTATTGTTTGCGCCTGGTTTAACGCCAAAAAGCTGCATTAAACTTAAGGCTATTTTATCGATAGGTACTTTATTAGAGTTGCTGGCATTGGCAATTTGTATTGATTGAGCGACCAGTAAATTGATGCCATCAGCAATGGGGATTTGCTGAGGTAGAGCTTGGCGCAAACTGTGATCGATCAGTTTTACTTGTTGCGGGGTCAGCGGGGTGCTGCTAAGGCTCGCTGTCGCAACTTGGCTGGGTTGCTGCCATTGTATATTGGCTTGAGTGCCTTCAGTGCGGGTTATCTGTAGGTTCTGTAAAGGGGGTAAGTTAGCGGGTGCTTGCAATGAGACAACCCGGCCAGCTACTTCAATTTTCAAGGTGCTATTTTGCGTGGCTAATGCGCTCAATTGTAGGTTTTGTGCAATCGATGCCGGTAAGGGAGCGGCTGGAGCTGTGATTTGTACCCCTATTTGCACAGTAGGGGAGGGATTTGCTGGATTGGCAGCAGGCGTTGGGGCAGTGCTTGCGGTTTTAGCACTCTGCACAGCAGTGACCGATTGAGCGATGTTATTTGTTGAGTTGGATGGCGTCGCTGTCGAGCTGGTAAATTGGCCAGCACTGGCAAGGGTAGGATTGAGAGTGGCTGCGTTTGAGGTAGTCACTGGTGCGCTGGGTATAGATGGGTTGGTAGGTTGCGCTAAATTCTGAGTGTTTACCAGAGGTCTGGAAATAATTGGAGAGTTCTGGGTGGGTGGGGCTGTAGGGGCGGAGGTTTTCGCGGTTAAAGGGTTGCTGTTCGACGCAATGCTCTCTTTCACCGCAGTATTGTTCTGAATGCCAGCGACGACAGGGCTAGCTAAGGGGTTAGATGTCGAATTAACGGCGCTACTGACACCGCTGCCGGCAGATGAGAGAGTGTTTTGATTGTGATTAGCTGTGCCAGTGTTGCTGGGATTTGCCGGACGACTATCGGTGAGGTTGACGGTGTTTTGAGTCGCCCTAGTGCCAGCTCCAGCTGAATTGCGCTCCATGACAGTAGTATTGGCATGGGGGCTGGTAGTCGTGGCAGCTATATTAGAAGTGCTTGCTGGGTTGGGCGCATTTAGCTGGCCGGCGATTTTTTGGCTAGTGTTTGCAGTAGGGGGCGAAAGCGGTTGATTAGGTCGCTGATTAGAGAGCTGATTGGCAATTTGAATATTTTGAGCGGGGATTGGCCGGGTGCTGTGCTTTGGGACTGTATTGGCCAAGTTGGTCTTGATCGTGAGGCTGTTTCCGATCGGTTGCTTTGGTGTTTGACTAACCAAATTGGAATTCGCTGGCACGGAGCTAGTATTTGCCGAATTTAGTTTGGCTTGCAATAGGTTAATTTTCCCCTGATTTAAGTCGACGCTGCTCTCTCTGGGGGGGATGTCACCGCTAACTTGTTGCTGATTGATTACTTTTGCATTGAGGACAGTGCCTTTAGGCATTACTTGTTCAATGATATTTAGCGCTGGACCGCTGGCGTTTATAGTTACCGGTGCTTTGAGAATTACATTGCCACTGGTTCCCTGAGGTATCTGCAAGTTGTTTGAAGTGCTGGTTGTGCTGCTCGCGGTGTTATTTGCTGTGGCTGTGATTGCGTTATTCGGAGTTGCTTTGAGCGTTTGGGGTGTCGATGTGCCGCTAGTTATTTTTGCTGTACTAGTAGCGCTGTTTGCCGGTTCGGCGCTGCTCTCTTTTACTAATTTTAATTGTATTTGCCCGCTGTCAGAGCGCAGCAAGCTAATCACGCTGCCTTTCTCTGGCAGGTTTCCAGAAAATTTAGCGGAGATCTCGACTTGAGTGTTGTTTATTTTCAAGGTGATTCTATGGGCGTTAGGCTGGGCTGTGTCAGGGGCGATATGGGTGACTTTAGCATGCACCGTTTTGCCCGCAGGTAGCGCGGCCTCGATTGATTTGACCGGGCTTGGGCTCTTGGCATCAATGGTTTTACTTTGTGCAACGGCATCCATGTGAACAGCCTCGTAATAGTGTTATTTGAAATCAGTTTAAACATACAGCAGTGATCGTAGAGAGAGTGCTAGTCAACAGTGATTGAATTGCCAAACCTCAAAAAGTCATCGTTAGATAGCCTGTGCCAAAGAAGATCGTCACTACCTGAGTTAAGTCGCTACTGTAAACTTATTTTACACCTTATAACTATCGTCAAACCATGACTTGCGCGAAAAGTTAACGAGTTGACTAAGGTTTTACTGATATAAGAGCTCGCTAGGCTCTGCAAATAGTAAAATAATAGCGAGCCTTGAAATTATTACTGAATATCGCTAAAAAGTGATCTATAGCAATGCTACTTACAACAATAAGCGTTTATAATGCCCGATAGCAAGCGCTGCATCGGTATCTAGGTGTTTTGGTTGTCGCTCACTGGCAACTGTTGCGAGCCTCGCACTAGAATTCTGCTAAAAGGTAGAGGCGCGAGTGTCTAATACAGAAATATAATGTATTTATTATCGGCTGAGGCTGTAATAAATGTAGTTTAAATTAAGGATGTTGATGTGCACCCTCGGTTGTTAAATATCACTGAACTCTATTGTGAAAGAGATGACAGGATACTGTTTGAGAATTTGTCTTTTCAATTAGAACAAGGTCAGATTATTCATTTAATTGGCAAAAATGGCAGTGGAAAAACATCATTATTACGGATCTTAGCGGGCTTGTATCAAGGTTATGAGGGGCAGGTAGAATACCTTGGTCAAACACTTGCTGAGGTAAGGGCTGCATATAATAGAGCGCTGTTATATGTCGGACATAATCTCAGTGTTAAATCTGGATTAAGTGCGAGAGAGAATTTAACCTGGTATACGAAGATTCAACCGCAATTGGATGCGGACTTGATTGACTCGGCATTGAAAAAAGTTGGCCTGCAGTACTTTGCAGATGTCGAGTGTCAAAATTTATCAGCAGGTCAAAAGAGACGGGTTAACTTAGCGAGGTTGTTTATGCTCCCAGCTGCGAACTTTGCTAATACTGTATGGATTTTAGATGAGCCCTTTACCGCGATAGATATAGAAGGCGTCGCCAATATAGAAGAGCATATCGCCAGTTATGTTAGCGGAGGCGGCGCGGTTATTTTAACGACTCATCAGCCTCTACAGATGAATGCAGCGGTGAGCAAAATTTGTCTCGACAATCTGGGAACTTAATTTGTTTTTGTCGGGCTAAATAGAGATTGCAAATTAGCTGCAGGCAATGTCAAATACAATAAAATTCAACCCCTGCGTAGTGATACGCAGGGGGGAAAAGATAATAATTATTAAGATAATATATGATAAGAGTTTTCTGGGCTGAGCTTCATAAAGATTTACTGTTGGCCTACAGGCGTAAAGGAGATCTGCTAAATCCTTTGCTTTTTTTCGTTATGGTTGTGACGCTGTTTCCCTTAGGTGTAAGTCCTGCCGCCGATTTTTTATCTGCATTAGCACCGGGAGTGCTGTGGGTTTCCGCCTTGTTAGCGGCTCTGTTATCGCTAGATAATTTATTCAAAGCAGACTTCGAGGACGGCACGCTAGAGCAGTTGATGCTCAGTTCGGAATCTACTTACATGATTGCGTTGGCCAAAGCACTCGCTCACTGGCTAACAACTGGTTTACCATTAACCCTTATAGCGCCGTTACTCGCGGTGATGTTATTTTTACCGACTCAGGCAATTCCTACTTTAGTGCTGAGTTTGTTAATAGGTACGCCAGCTCTGAGTTTAATTGGTGCGATTGCCTCAGCATTAACGGTGGGGCTCAAAAAAGGCGGAGTGCTGATTTCGCTCTTAGTCATCCCTTTATATATCCCCGTGTTAATTTTCGGGGCAAGTGCAGTACAAGGTGCTACGCAGAATTTACCTGTTACAGCTTATCTGGCTATTTTAGGTGCAATACTGGCGCTGAGTATAGTATTAGCCCCTTTTGCAATAGCAGCATCTTTAAGAGTATCGGTGAGTAATTGATGAAGACAGCTAAACAGCCAGTCCTGCCAAAATGGTTCTATCAGTTGGCATCCCCAAAATGGTGTTACCAAATTACTGGTACGCTACTACCTTTCTTCGCCACTCTAGCTATTGCCCTGTTGGTCACCGGCTTTGTTTGGGCGCTGTTGTTCGCCCCTCAAGATTATCAACAAGGTAATAGTTTTCGAATTATCTATATTCATGTTCCCAGTGCTATCTTAGCCCAATCTATTTATATAACGATGGCGCTGTCCGGAGCTATCGGTATTATTTGGAAAATCAAAGTAGCTGACATGGTCGCGTACACATGTGCTCCGATCGGTGCTTCTATGGCGTTCTTGGCTTTGATTACTGGTGCTATATGGGGCAAGCCTACCTGGGGTTCTTGGTGGGTATGGGATGCAAGATTGACATCGATGTTAATATTGCTGTTTTTATATTTTGGAATTATGGCGCTCTATTCGGCAATGGAAAAACCTGAAACAGCTGCTCGTTCAACCGCTATTTTATCGCTGGTAGGGCTGGTGAATATTCCGATTATTAAATATTCAGTGGATTGGTGGAATACGCTGCACCAGCCTGCGACATTTACCTTGACTGAAAAGCCCGCTATGCCAATAGAAATGTGGCTACCGCTGTTGGTGATGGTGGTTGGCTTTTACTGTTTTTTTGCGACAGCGATGATTGTCAGATTGCGAAATGAAATTCTAACGCGTGAAAAAAGAACCGCCTGGGTGAAAAAACTAGTCACAGAAATTGATAGATAAGGTGAGATTTTAATGCAGTTTGGATCTTTGGTAGCTTTTTTTGAGATGGGTGGTCACGGCTTGTATGTCTGGCTTAGTTTCGCCATTGCAATTTTAGTGATCGGCTTTAATTTGGTTCAGCCTTGGTTGAATCAGAAAAAAATATTTATAGCCCTTAATAAGAAATATCAACACGAGAATCGTAGTCAATGACACCCAAAAGAAAACAGCGATTGATACTGGTTTTATTTGTCGTATTTGGTGCGGCAATAGCCGTTGCCTTAACGGTGTATGCGTTGAGTCAAAATATTAATTTATTTTTCTCCCCTCAGCAGATAGCTAATGGAGAAGCGCCGGTAGGAACTAGAATAAGAGCGGGCGGGATGGTGGTTGATGGCAGTGTTAAACGCGATCCAAACAGTCTTAAAATTGAATTTGCTATCACTGATTATTTGCAGACCGTGATTGTTAACTACGAGGGGATCTTGCCCGATTTGTTTCGTGAAGGGCAGGGGATTGTCGCACAGGGAGAAATGGATCAAAACGGTGTTTTTCAAGCGGTTGAAGTGCTAGCCAAACACGATGAAAAATATATGCCCCCCGAAGTACAAGATGCCTTAGATAAAACCGGCTACGATCAAGAAGGTAATAAACAATGATACCTGAACTAGGCCAGTACTCGTTGATTTTAGCGATGATAATGGCTGCCTTTTTAGCCGTTATACCTATGGTTGGCGCCAGTAAAGGTAGCCTGTTTTTAATGAGCTTTGCCAAGCCTTTAGCAAAGTCTCTGTTTTTGTTTATGCTCATCAGTATCTTCTGTTTGGCTTACGCTTTCGCAACTGATGATTTTAGCGTCAAATATGTAGCGGGAAATTCAAATAGTGCGCTACCGGTTTATTATAAACTAAGTGCCGTGTGGGGTGGGCATGAAGGGTCGCTGCTACTCTGGGTCTTTATTCTCAGCGGTTGGATTTTTGCGGTCGCCATTAAATCTGATGGCCTGCCTACCGATATCATGGCGCGGGTCTTGGCTGTGCTGGGTATGGTCGGAGTAGGTTTTATTTCTTTTACGCTAATAACCTCTAGCCCGTTTGAGCGCCTGCTGGTCAATACGCCTTTGGAAGGTGCCGATTTAAACCCGCTGCTACAAGACATTGGGCTGATCATTCATCCACCGCTTTTGTATATGGGTTATGTGGGCTTTTCGGTGGCCTTTGCCTTTGCTATCGCCGCGCTCTTAAGTGGTAAGTTAGACGTGGCCTGGTCGCGTTGGACACGGCCTTGGACCAATCTCGCCTGGGCATTCTTAACCATAGGTATTACCTTGGGTAGCTGGTGGGCATACTACGAACTTGGCTGGGGTGGTTGGTGGTTTTGGGACCCAGTGGAAAACGCTTCTTTTATGCCGTGGTTGATGGGTACCGCACTAGTGCACTCCCTGGCGGTAACGGAAAAACGTGGGCTTTTTAAAAGCTGGACTTTGCTGCTGGCAATATTTACTTTTTCGCTGAGTTTACTCGGAACTTTTTTAGTGCGCTCAGGGGTGCTAACCTCCGTGCATTCTTTTGCCGCAGATCCCGAACGAGGATTGTTTATCCTAGTTCTTTTGGCAATCACGGTAGGGGGTTCTCTACTGCTGTATGCAATTAAAGCCTACGACGTTAAAAGTGAATCAAATTTCGAATTACTCTCCCGCGAAACCTTAATTCTAATCAATAATGTGGTGCTGGTTATTATTTGTAGTATGGTGTTAATTGGCACTTTGTACCCATTGATTATCGATGCCTTGGGCGGTGGGAAAATGTCGGTGGGCCCACCGTATTTTAATTTACTATTTGTCCCCTTTAGTCTGCTATTGGCCTTCTTTATGGGCATAGGAATTCTACTTCGCTGGAAAAAAAGTAGTCCGAGAAAGCTGCTTAAACAATTGCTTCCCTCCTTTTTTCTGGCCATCGCCGTCGGGATTAGCGCCGCTTATCTATTTAACCAAGAGTTAGCTTTTAAAGCGACGTTAGCCCTAGTGTTGGCATTTTGGGTAGTGTTTAGTTTAATCCTCGATGCGTTCAGTAAAGTATCCAACAAAGCGGATAAATTAGTTGGGCTCAGTAAGCTGTCTCCCAGTTACTGGGCGATGCAAATTGCCCACTTAGGGGTGGTTGTCACTATGGTCGGTGTGGCACTAGTCGCCACTTATAGTGAGGAGCGAGATATTCGTATGGTACCTGGTGATATCGTTACATTAGCCGAGTACAGCTTTGAATTTCAAGGTGCTGAAAAAATATCAGGGCCTAATTACAGTGCAGATATGGGAACGATTGAAGTGCTGAAAAACAATCAGTTCTTTGCCACTATGCATCCAGAAAAACGATTCTACCCGGCGAGAGGAAGCATGATGACTGAGGCGGATATTAATGCTGGATTGTTTGCCGACGTGTTTGTGGCACTTGGCGAGCCCTTAGCCGATGGAGCATGGGCGGTAAGATTACAATACAAGCCCTTTATGCGCTGGGTGTGGTTTGGCGGTGTATTGATGATGTTTGCTGGGATGTTAACAGTCTTCGATCGTCGCTATAAAATTAGAAAATCAGCGCTGCCTGTCACCGCTTAAATTGATCAGATAAAGAGTTAACAGCTATGAGTATGCGTCGAGTACTATTGTTTATCCCCTTGGTTATTTGTATTGTTTTGGGTTTTTTGTTCGTCAAGGGACTGTCGTTAAATCCGACTGAGCTCCCCTCGGCAAAAATTGGTAAGCCATTTCCTGCATTTAGCCTAGCGACGATTAGAAATGCTAATGAAGTGCTGACCGAGGCCTCTTTAACAGGCGCAGTACGCTTGGTCAATGTGTGGGCAACATGGTGCCCTACCTGTAAGCAAGAACACAGTTTTTTAAATAAGTTGGCACAGACAGAGGGTGTAGAAATTATAGGTATAAACTACAAGGATCAGCGCAGCAAGGCCAGTCAGTGGTTAAAGCGCTATCGTGACCCCTATATTTTTAATCTCTATGATGAGCAGGGCAGTTTAGGTTTGGATCTTGGTGTGTATGGCGCGCCTGAAACATACATTGTTGACGCGCAAGCTATTATCCGATATCGACATGTAGGAGAGGTCAACGCTAGAGTGTGGGTGGATATAAAAGCCAAAATGCAGGCGTTAGGTTGGAGCCCTAAAAAATCATGAAATGGTTAACTATAAGTCTAGCTATATTATCGTTTAGTGTCTTTGCTGCAATTGATACCTTTGAATTTAGCAGTGACAGCGAGCGTCAGATGTTTCGCCAATTGAGTGAAGAACTGCGCTGTCCTAAATGTCAAAACCAGAACTTAGCCGGTTCAAATTCAGCGATTGCTTTAGATTTGCGTAGAGAGCTGCATCGTATGGTGCTTTCAGGGCAGAGCAGTGCGCAAATTAAAACCTTTATGGTTGATCGTTATGGCGAATTCGTACTTTATAAACCATCGCTAAACTCATCGACATATATGCTGTGGTACGGGCCGTTCGCACTGTTATTCATTGGTTTTTTGGTGGTGTTTATGATGAGTAGAAAAACTTCAGTAAGCGCTGAAAAAGCAACGGATAATCAAGTCGATAATAAGTCGGCTAAGCATGAAGAAACCGCTGCTCACCGGCAAAAAATGCAAGATCTATTAGGTAGTAAAAATGATTGAACTATGGCTTGGAATTATTTTATTAACCTTGTTGGCAATGTCATTTATCTGCTGGCCACTGTTCAAAAGGCATAGGGCTTCTGCGGCGGTTAATCGCCAGCAAGAAAATATTCATATGTTCAAACAGCGTTTGGCTGAGTTGCAGCAGGAGAGAGATCAAAACTTACTAAATGATCAAAGCTTTGCTGAACTAAAATTAGAGTTGGAGAAAAACTTATTATCAGACGCTACGACAGAAGAGTTGGCGGCGGATGAAATAATCAGCCTTGGCCAAAAAAATAGCAGATCTCAGTTGCTGTTAGTCATTACTATCTGTGTTTCGCTGCCGATACTTGCACTGGGGTTATATGCAAAGTACGGCAGCGCAGAAGAGCTACTGTGGGTGGAGAATAAAAATAACTCGCATCAATTACCCACCGGCGAAAAGCCCACCGCAGAGCAGGCAATTGGACTGTTAGAGTCTGAATTACAGCGCAACCCTGAAAATGCAGAAGGGTGGTATATGCTAGCTGGCGCATATATGGGTACCAACCAATTTTCTAAAGGAGCGCAAGCTTTTATTCAGGTACTGGAATATTTGCCAGAGCAGTCGCCGCAATATCCCAGTGTGATTGGTCAATATGCTCAGGCCCTGTTCTTTATTGATAATAGAGTGACCGAAAAAGTAAAAGTACAGATAGCAAAAGCCTTGGCTATCGATAGTAGTGAAGTTGTCTCGTTAGGTTTGCTGGGTATTGAGGCATTTGAGCAACAAAATTATCAGCGGGCGATTGATTTTTGGCGGCAATCTCTAGGAAGTGCAGAGCCGAACGCAGCTGCGGCACTAAAATCGGGTATAGCAAAAGCTGAAAGTGAATTAGCCGCATTGGGAATTGCCGTTAAAGAGTCGAAAAGTATGATTAAAAATAAACTAAAGGTGATTGTTGATGTCGAGATAACAGCGGCACTGAAAAATAGTTTAGCCCCCGATGCCATATTGTTTGTCTTTGCCCGGCCCATCGGTGGGAAAATTCCTTTAGCAGCAGTGAAAATGAAGGTGTCTGAACTGCCAAAACGGATAGTTTTAGACGATAGTTTAGCGATGATGCCTACTGCTAAAATTTCTTTGCAGAAAAAGGTTGAAGTTAGTGCTAGAATCTCCCTCAGTGGTCAGCCTCAGTCACAAAAAGGTGATTATCAGTCCGAGGTTTTAGTCGTAAAAGTATCAGAAACAACAGATACCTTTAAGTTGTTGATAAATAAAGTTGTTGAATAGATACACTTTGTTTTATATTCATATAAATTTGCAAGTTTAGCTGGTGATATCAATCGATGGATATAGGTTTACGTGAATGGTTGATAGTGGGTGCAATAATAGTCATAGTATTGATTGTTGTTGATGGGTGGCGTCGAATGCGCGCTCAGAGTAACTCACTTAAAATAGATATAGATGAGAAACTCTCTGATTTGGGGGATGATTGTTATAATCCAGAGCTGCCGATAGGCACCGCTCGGGTATTTGTCCCTAAAGATAATAAGAAAAACTCTGCTAACTCAGCGCAAGCGAGTAATAAGCAGCATACGACTGCGCCGCTAAAAAGCCAAAAAACCACCACTCAAGTACAGAGTAAAGTAGCTGGCGACAGTTATCAATCGCGTAACAGCGCTGTAGAAAAGAGTGCCGAATTGACTGCCAGTCAAGTTCTGGATTCTACGTCTCAAACACCGGCAGTGGCCTCTGGAGCATCTGCTAGCTTAGCATTTCCTGCCTCTGAGGATCGCGCCAGTACCGAGGTTAATGATCTCAGTATTGATAACACCGCACTCGACAGTAATGAACATCAGTTAGGCTATAATACCAGTGTAAATGAACCCTCTAACACTTCAACTGCTACATCGGATCAAACATTGGTTCTTGATGATTGTATAGCTATAAAAAAAGATTCTGCTCTACAGGCGCCTGAATTAACAGAATATACAGTACAAAAACCAACAGCACTGGCAACTCCTAAACATCAAATTGACGTAAAAGAGCGCTATTCAGAAGCTGATAAACTAAGTTCTTATGACCTCCCCCATACAGTTTCTGGCAAGCAAATTTCAGCAACTGAAATGCTAGAAGTAGCCACTCAGCTAGATTCAAATTTAACTGCTCCGCTTCGGCAAGTTGATGATTCGAACTTAGATGATGATAGCTTAATCGTGCCAGCTATTTTAAAAAGTAATCATTTTAAAAAGCAACCTGCAACATCTGACTCTGTAGTGCAAAATCAAACTGTAGCAGAGGCTGATTTTGATGAAATGCTCAGCAGCACAATCGATAATTTGCATAAATCGGGCCGAGAGATGGAGCTTGATAAATTTGAGCAATTATTAGCAGAGAGAGAAAGTGATCATTCTCATATTGAAACTAATGATGATGGCGCTGAAAAAAATGAACTCGCAGTAAATATCGCCAATTTGAGTGGCGGCGAAAACTCGTTGAATATCACCACAGACTTAGAGCCGCCAGGCGCAACAGAATTGACTGACGAGTTGAGTGCCAAACAGCATGAAATTGATCAACTGAAAGCTAAATTACTCGAACTATCTGAAGAGCAGTCTGGTATAAATTCAGAACAGCCAGCAAATTTTATAACTACAGTAGATCAGCCATCTAAGTCAGAAAATATAGAATTGACCCGCGTTATTGATGATGAGGTAAATCTAGAAGATATAGCGTTGGAAGAGTTAGGCCTAGAAGGTTTAAAAATAGCAGATCTGAAAATAGAAGATCTACTATTGGAGCCCTCGGTACAAGAGCAGTCGGCCATGCATCAGCAATACACATCATCCACAACAGCACCAAGCCAAGAGCAAAATGATCTATCGATCGAAGGGCCTGCTAAAAAAGATAGCTTTGAAATAGATGCTGACCCACTGATGGATTCATTTGTAGACGCTAAAGCCTCAGAGGAACTGGTCGATCAGTTTGAGCAAGACTTAGCAGAAGATAGTCAGTCAGTAGCACATGAGTTGGATATGCCTATTACTGAAATTTTAAAAATGAATCGGCAAATGGATGCGAGCCAAGCATCATCAAAGGCTGAGAAAACAGCTGAGGATGCTGATTTAGCAGTGGATCCTCTCTTAGCTGATAGAGCAGTTCAAGATGATTTGCTATCGATAGATAGCTTTACCGAGCAAGTTAAGCAACAGCAAGACTCTCAATCTAGAGCTGAAGTAGCCCGACAAGTTGACGGGGATGATGGGATTGATCATGCGAATGATTTAGGCTTTACTGCGTTAGAGCAAGATTATGAGTTAAATGATAAAGGGAGCAGTCGCTCAGACTTTGACCCTCTAATGGACGGCTTTAAAGATATTGATGACGCTCATCCAATAGAGGGTTTGAATGGTGTTGATGAAGAGCGGCTATCTGTCAATGCGGTCGAATTAAGCCACGAAAGTCAGAAAAGTTTATTTCAAGAACTCGCTACTACTGAGGTTAAACCGGAAGCGAACACCGCGGTTAATGACTCAGTTAAAAAAGTGACCTCCAAGTCCAGAAAATCGATAGCCAATGTCGATGACCCAAATGTGGTATTAATAGTGACTGTGGTCGCTAAAAACCAGTACCTAAACGGTGCGGCACTAAAAAAAGTAGTACAAGCTTGTGGAATGGAGTTCGGCGATATGGAAGTTTTCCATCGATTTGAAGATGGAAAAGCCGAAGGCGCCATACAATTCAGTATGGCCAATGCTATTAAACCAGGTACCTTTGATATCGAAACAATGGACGAAACATCCACCCCTGGCGTTTCTTTCTTCATGTCTATGGATGAGCCACTAGATCCTAAAAATGCGCTAGAGTGCATGATGGCGACTGCAGAGACCGTGGCCACCCATCTCAATGGGGACTTATTAGACGACGATCGATCGGTGATTCGCCCGCAAACTAAAGAGCATTATCGCGAGCGCGTCCGTATGCATGAAATGCATAAACTGCGCCGTCGCGCCCAATAGACTATCCGAGTACCCGCGCTGCGGCACTCGGCACTTCCCAACTTCAGCCCGCTCTGATTTATTTAAAATTTGACTATTGGAATATTCATGTCAAAAGCCATTCTTCCCCTAGAAATACAGCAATTATCTGATCAATTAGATTTACACAATTATCGTTACCATGTGTTGGATGAACCTTCTATTCCCGATGCACACTACGATAAATTATTTAAGCAATTGCAGGCGTGGGAGCAAGCGAATCCGGAGCTGGTCAGTCCGCAATCTCCGACGCAGCGCGTGGGCGCTAAGCCGATCAATGGCTTTAGCCAAATCACTCATGAAATGCCGATGCTGTCATTGGATAACGTCTTTAATGGTGAGGAGTTAACTGACTATTCCCAGCGCATCAAAGAGCGTTTAGGGCTCAGTGATGAGCAATCGATAGAGTACGCCTGCGAGCCAAAGTTGGATGGGATAGCGGTCAGTTTGCTGTATGAAAATGGGCTGCTAATCAGGGGGGCGACTCGGGGTGATGGCACAACCGGTGAAGATATCACCCACAACGTGCGAACTATTGCCTCGATCCCTTTAAAGCTCAGAGGCTCAGGTTATCCAGATAAGTTAGAAGTGCGCGGTGAGATATACATGCTCAAGGCAGGTTTTGTGGCGATGAATGAGCAGGCGGCTAAAATAGGCGACAAGTTATTTGTCAATCCGCGCAATGCGGCCGCGGGATCTATTCGCCAGCTCGACCCTAAAATCACCGCCAGGCGTCCTCTGGAAATGTGCTGCTACAGTGTCGGAGTGGTCGAGGGCGGTGAAATTCCCGATGAGCATATCGCCACTTTAGAATTACTCCAGAGCTGGGGCTTAAAAATAAACCCGCACTTGAGTAAAGCGCAAAATATAGGCGATAAAATTTCCTATATCGACACTATGCAGAAGCTGCGTGATCAGCTGCCCTATGAAATTGATGGCTTAGTTTTTAAAGTCAATAATTACCATCTTCAGCAGCGACTCGGCTTTATCTCGCGCGCACCACGTTGGGCAATCGCCTATAAATTCCCCGCTCAAGAAGCGTTGACTGAAGTCGAAAATGTCGAATTTCAAGTCGGTAGGACCGGTGCGATTACCCCTGTAGCCAGATTAAAACCAGTGTTTGTTGGCGGAGTGACGGTGAGTAATGCCACCTTGCACAATATGGATGAAATCCAGCGCTTAGGCCTACAGGTAAAAGATACCGTGGTGGTACACCGTGCCGGGGATGTAATCCCTAAAGTGGTCAGAGTTATTCTCGAGCAGCGTCCTGCGGACGCTTATGCGGTCGAGTTTCCCACTCAGTGCCCAGTGTGCCAAGCGGAGATTGTCCGTATCGCCGGCGAGGTAGTTTCTCGCTGTAGCGGCGGTTTGGCCTGTGCGGCGCAACGCAAAGAGGCGCTAGTTCACTATGTGTCAAAAAAGGCCCTAGATATTGACGGCTTAGGTGAAAAATTAATAGATACACTGGTCAGTAAAGAAATGGTCGCCAAGTTTGATGATATTTACCATTTATCAAAATCTAATCTAATGCGACTTGAGCGGATGGGCGATAAATCGGTTGATAAACTATTACAGACGATTGAGCGCACTAAGCAAACCAGTTTAGCGAGGTTCATTTATGCACTGGGCATTCGAGAAGTAGGGGAAGCGACCGCTAGAAATTTAGCCAGAGAGTTCGGCTATTTAGATCGAGTGATGACCGCCAGTGTCGAGCGTTTAGAACAGGTCAGCGATGTCGGGCCGATCGTGGCTAAACACCTCGCAAGTTTTTTCTCTCAAGCACAAAATTTGGCGGTAATCGACAGCTTGCGAACGGCGGGGGTTAATTGGCCAGAGGCCGAGCCGATAGCCGAGGCCGAGCTAAGTTTAGCTAATAAAGTGTACGTGTTAACCGGCACACTTGAGCAAATGGGCCGCGCCGAGGCCAAGGCGCATTTACAGGAGCTAGGGGCTAAAGTTGCCGGTAGCGTCTCGAAAAAAACTGACTGTGTGGTGGCTGGGACCGCGGCGGGCTCCAAGTTGACTAAAGCACAAGATTTAGGCGTAGAAATTTTAACCGAGGTCGAGTTTATCGCGTTCTTAAAAGCGCACAATGTGGTGCTTGATCTATGATTATTCCCCACCAATCACTGGCCATTGACACGCTGCGTAATTTAATTGAAGAATTTGTCACTAGAAATGGTACTGACTATGGGGATTATGACTTGAGCATGGATGACAAAGTACAGTCCGTGCAGCAGCGGTTAAATGCGGGTGAGATAGTGATTCTCTTTATCGAGAGCACGCAGAGTGTCAATATCGTAGAAAAGCAAGCACTGCGCTTATAGCTCTCCCTCTTACGCCCAGCTTTCGATGTGCGCGCCACTGATAATCAAGCGCAGTAAATCTGAGCGACAGACGATCCCTACTAATTGTTCGCCGCTATCAAAAATAGGGATAGCGTTGATCTCAAACTCGAGGAAACAAGCGGCAATCTGCTCGACTTGTGTATGTGGCGCCGCCGCTATTAGCTGCTTGCTATAGATGCTGGTAATGCTTTGAGTTGATTCTCTGCCCAGGGCGATAATATCAAGGGCCGAGAGTATCCCCACCGGCTTGGCGCTGTTATCAAGCACCATTAAGTGGCTTATGTTAAGTGCTTGCATGCGCTCCCAAGCTGCATGCACAATAGTCCCTTCAACAATGGTATGAACTGGAGTGCTCATTATTTGTTCGGCAATTAAGCCCGATTTCTTGGCGCTAGGATGCTGGTGAGGTTTTAATCCGTCATATGTACCGGGCGTGGTCTCTTCACGGGGAGGGCTAGTGCGCTCAAGAATTTCTCGGAACTCGTTATTTTTTGTCCGTAAGTCTTTTTCATTATGGGTACTGCTGTGGGTATTCTCGCTGGCACTCGACTTATCAACTCCCTTATCGGGAAAGATTGAGCGCAATGGCGTGTTCACTCTGCGTCCTTGGTCTATGATCGCGAAAGACATATAAGGTCTCCGTATTTTGTTATCCCTAACACCTTGGGATCAGTGCTAATTATCCGAGCTAAAGGCGTCGGTGCTTCAGCAATAAGTTCAGTCGGTTATTAATAATCTGACGATAAAAATCAAGATTAGTGCCGTCCGTTAATAAATTCCTTTTTTATTAACATGTATCTTAATACTTATTATATCGTCCGTCGAATCAAATGCTTAACTATAAATCTTACCGGGTGAATGGCATTCGCCATATTTCTGGGAATTGGACTGGGGTGACCGAGGATAGTGCACGCTAAATACTCGGCACTCAAAGGGCAGGTAATCAAGCCTTTGGAGCCGTGTCCGGTATTGATAAATAGCCCGCGATAGTTGGGGGTAGCGAGGTCGGGAAACTGCCAGTTTTTATCTTTATTTAGTTTTTTGTATCGGGTAATAGTCTGCTGGTAAATAGGCGCAGGGCCTACCAGCGGCAGGTAGTCTGGACTAGAGCAGCGATGAGCTACTTTACCGGTGAGTTCACTTGGCAGCGCCAAGCTGGCGGTAAGTTCTGGTAAAACCTTGCGCAGGTTGGCAATGTTGGTGTCTTGATCTGCAAACTTGAGGGTTAAATCTTGATGATGCAAATCAAAACTGGCGCCGAAACAATACTGGCCATCGCTAGCAGGTGAAATATAACCGGCGCCACAGACTACCGTTTTTAGCGTGGTTTGTGGCTGGTTAGCGGGGGCATGGGTCACTTGACCGCGAATCGCCTTGGTAGAAATGTCGGCAAATTGCGCCAGTTCTCGCGCACTATTGGCATTGGCGACCACCACAGTATCAGCAGCAAGCTGTACGCCGTCCGAGGAGTGTAGTATCCAGCTTTGATCATCTAATTGCACGAGACGGGTGATTTTGCTCTGTAATTGGACACTGATCAGCGGATCAACAATTAGCTTTTGACAGAATAATTGCGGGGCAACCCACCCGGCACGGGGAAAAAATAAGCCATTAAAAGGCGTTTGACTACCGATTAGCTGCGAAGCCTGTTGCGCATCAACCCATCTGACAACTTGATTACTGTATGCATCTTGTGTTAATAAATCTTGTTGCTGGCGGACTTCTTTAGCATTAGTAGCCAGCTGCAACACGCCACATTGTTGTGCGGTCTTGTCATCAAAACACTGATAAATGTTTAGTAGTCGTAAACTATATTCTAGTCCAGTTAAGTGAAATTCGCCGCTGAGAGTAGGCTTGGAGGGTAGTTTCGCATAGAGAGCCCCCTGCAAATTACCAGAAGCTTGCTGACAAATATCGGTACCGCTATCTAATAAAGTGACTCTAATTCCCCGACGCGCTAGAGCTTCAGCGGTGGTGCAACCTGCTAAACCGGCGCCGATAATCGCCACGTGCTCAACGGGGTTGGCGGCAGCGGCGCACTTAAACCAAACTTTATTTAAGCCGATAGGGGGTTGCTGGTCAGTGTACAGTGCTGAGACTATTTCGCGCTTTTTACCGAGTCCCGGCTGTTTTGTAATCGAAAATCCCACCTCCTGTAAGGCTCGGCGGACAAATCCAGCCGAGGTGAAAGTGGCCAGCGTGGTTGTATTGACTTTGCTTGAACGGGCGATTTGTTGAAACAGTTCGGGCCGCCACATAGCGCTATTTTTTGCCGGCGAAAAGCCGTCTAAAAACCAGATATCAGCACAGTGATCAGTCTGTTGGTAGGCACTGACACTGTCATCAAACAGCAAAGTTAAATAGATGCCGCCACGGTTTAAAATAAAGCGATGGTAGCCTTTAATGGCGGGGGGATACTGCTGACAGATTTGTTCAGTAATCGCCGAAAACTGCAGAAATAGACTGCTAGCTTGTTTGAAATCAGCAATTGAGAGTGGGAATAACTCAGATGAAAAGAAATACACAGGTTTATTGCGCTCAAGCTGACAGGCTTTAGCAATCGCCGCTAAGGTGCAGTAAAAATTAAGGCCAGTACCAAATCCTGTTTCATTGATAGACAGATGACTTTGACTCTTTGCGTATTTAGTCGCTGCATCGCTCGGTGTGACGAAGACATGAACTGTCTCTTCGATACCGCCGTCAGAGTTAAAGTAGTAATCTTCAAACGCCGTGGAGTAGGGGGTTTTGTCTCGCCAGCTAATGGCACTGTTTTGAATTTTTATCATCGGCGCATTTTAGCAGGAAAAGATCGCCAGTGATTCTTAGTCCGCTGCTATTTAAGTATTAACTCAAGTTTCGGAGTTCATTTCATTAGCTCAAATGAACTCCTCCCGTTACTCTAGGCCTTCTTGCCGTAGAGTAAAATTATCCATTTGCATG